>NZ_JBHYIK010000039.1:48041-86540 GCF_042739735.1 Amycolatopsis sp. NPDC059027
TGTGCTCCGGTGTTGATGAGCTGGCCCGCTATTTGTGGTGTGGGGGTGTGTGGGCACTTAAGACGTGTTGCGGGGGTCTACCCCCGCCCCCCGGGGTGGAAAGTCCCCTTCAGCTCACTCCAGGACGAGCAGGAGGTCGCCGCCTTCGACCTGCTGGACGGCGTTGATCGCCAGCCGCGCGACCTTGCCGCCGCCCGCCGCGGTGATCGAGGCCTCCATCTTCATCGCCTCGATGGTCGCGACCGTGGCACCGGCCTCGACGACGTCGCCCTCGGCGACCTGCAGCGTGACCACCCCGGCGAACGGCGCGGCGACCTGCTTCGGGTTGCCCTTCTCCGCCTTCTCGGTCGCCGGGATGTCGGCGGCCACCGAGGCGTCGCGGACCGAGATCGGCCGGAGCTGGCCGTTGAGCGAGGCCATCACGGTGCGCATCCCGCGCTCGTCCGCCTCGCCGATCGCCTCCAGCTCGATGAGCAGCCGGACGCCCTGCTCCAGGTCGACCGAGTACTCCTCGCCCGGCCGCAGCCCGTAGAAGAAGTCCTTGCTGGGCAGCACACTCGTGTCGCCGTACTGCTCGCGGTGCGCCTCGAACTCCTTGGTCGGCGCCGGGAACAGCAGCCGGTTGAGTGTCCGGCGGCGATCGCCTGCCAGCCCTTCACGGTCCTCTTCGGACAGTCCGACCACCGGCTTGGCCTCGGCCCTGCCCGCCAGCGCCTTGGTGCGGAACGGTTCCGGCCAGCCGCCCGGCGGATCGCCGAGCTCGCCGCGCAGGAAGCCGATCACCGAGTCCGGGATGTCGAACTTGTTCGGCTCCGCTTCGAAGTCCTCGGGTGAGACACCCGCGCCGACCAGGTGCAGCGCGAGGTCACCGACCACTTTGGACGACGGAGTGACCTTGACCAGATGGCCGAGGATGCGGTCGGCCGCGGCGTACATCGCTTCGATGTCCTCGAACCGGTCGCCGAGACCGAGCGCGATGGCCTGGGTCCGCAGGTTCGACAGCTGACCGCCGGGGATCTCGTGGTGGTAGACCCGGCCGGTCGGCGAGGCGAGCCCCGCCTCGAACGGCGCGTAGATCTTGCGCACGCTTTCCCAGTACGGCTCCAGCTCGCCGATCGCCTGCAGATCGAGCCCGGTGACGCGGTCGGAGTGGTCCGTACCGGCCACAATGGACGAAAGCGAGGGCTGCGACGTCGTACCCGCCATCGACGACACCGCGCCGTCCACCGCGTCCGCCCCCGCGCCGATCGCGGCGAGGTAGGTGGCCAGCTGACCACCGGCGGTGTCGTGCGTGTGGATGTGCACCGGGAGGTCGAACTCCTTGCGCAGTGCGGAAACCAGCCGGACCGCGGCGGGCGCGCGCAGCAGGCCCGCCATGTCCTTGACCGCCAGCACGTGAGCGCCCGCGCCGACGATCTGCTCGGCCAGCTTCAGGTAGTAGTCCAATGTGTACAGTTTCTCGGCCGGGTCGGACAGGTCCGAGGTGTAGCAGAGCGCCACCTCGGCCACGGCCGTCCCGGTCTCCCGCACCGCCTCGATCGCGGGCCGCATCTGCTCGACGTCGTTGAGCGCGTCGAAGATGCGGAAGATGTCGATCCCGGTCGCGGTCGCCTCCTCGACGAAGGCGGAGGTCACCTCGGTCGGATAAGGCGTGTAGCCGACGGTGTTGCGGCCGCGCAACAGCATCTGCAGGCAGATGTTCGGCACCGCCGCGCGCAGCCTCGCCAGCCGCTCCCACGGATCCTCGGCGAGGAAGCGCAGCGCGACGTCGTAGGTGGCGCCGCCCCAGCATTCCAGCGAAAGCAGCTGCGGCAGGGTGTTCGCGACCACCGGCGCGACCGCGAGGAGATCCTTGGTGCGCACCCGGGTGGCGAGCAGCGACTGGTGCGCGTCGCGGAACGTCGTGTCGGTGACGCCGACGAGCGGCGATTCCCGCAGCCAGCTCGCGAACCCGGCGGGGCCGAGCTCGGCCAGCTTCTGCTTCGACCCGGCGGGTGGTACCGCTTCCTTGGCCAGTTTCGGCAGCTTCACCTGCGGGTCGAGAGTGCGGGGCCGTTCGCCGTGCGGTTTGTTGACCGTCCGGTCGGCGAGGTAGGTGAGCAGCTTCGTGCCCCGGTCGGCGGAGTGGCGCGCGGTGAGCAGATGCGGCCGTTCCTCGATGAACGACGTCGTCACGCGGCCCTCGCGGAAGTCCGGATCGTCGAGCACCGCCTGCAGGAACGGGATGTTCGTGGCGACACCGCGGATCCGGAACTCGGCGACCGCGCGGCGCGCCCGGCCGACCGCGGTGCGGAAGTCACGGCCGCGGCAGCTCAGCTTGACCAGCAGCGAGTCGAAGTGCGCGCTGATCTCCGTGCCGGAGAAGGCCGTCCCGCCGTCGAGCCGGATGCCGGAGCCACCGGGCGAACGGTAGGCGCTGATCATCCCGGTGTCCGGGCGGAAGCCGTTGGCGGGGTCCTCGGTGGTGATCCGGCACTGCAGCGCCGCGCCACGAAGGTAGACGCTGTCCTGCGAAAGACCGAGGTCCTCCAGCGTCTCGCCGGAGGCGATGCGCAGCTGCGACTGCACCAGGTCGACGTCGGTGACCTCCTCGGTCACCGTGTGCTCCACCTGGATGCGCGGGTTCATCTCGATGAACACGTGGTTGCCGTCGCGGTCGAGCAGGAACTCGACGGTCCCGGCGTTGCGGTAGCCGATCTGGCGGGCGAACTTCACCGCGTCGGCGCAGATGCGGTCCCGCAGCCCGGGATCGAGGTTCGGCGCGGGGGCCAGCTCGACGACCTTCTGGTGCCGCCGCTGCACCGAGCAGTCGCGCTCGAACAGGTGAATCACGTTGCCCGCGCCGTCGGCGAGGATCTGGACCTCGATGTGCCGCGGTTCGACGACGGCCTTCTCCAGGAACACCGTCGGATCACCGAACGCCGATTCGGCCTCGCGCGCGGCGGCCTCGATGGATTCCCTCAGCAGCGCGGGATCCTCGACACGGCGCATGCCTCGACCGCCGCCACCGGCCACGGCCTTGACGAACACCGGGAAGCCGAGCTCCTCGGCCGCCGCGACGAGCGCGTCGACGTCGGACGACGGCTCCGACGAACCGAGCACCGGCACCCCGGCCTCGCGCGCGGCCTTGACCGCGCGGGCCTTGTTCCCGGTCAGTTCGAGGATTTCGGCGCTGGGCCCGACGAACGTGATGCCCGCTTCCTCGCACGCGCGCGCGAGATCGGGATTCTCGGACAGGAAGCCATAGCCCGGGTACACGGCGTCCGCGCCCGCCTTCTGGGCGGCGCTGACGATCTCGCCCACGGAGAGATAGGCGCGGACCGGGTGTCCCGGCTCGCCGATCTCGTAGGCCTCGTCGGCCTTCAGCCGGTGCAGCGAGTTGCGGTCCTCGTGCGGGAACACGGCGACGGTTCCCGCCCCGAGTTCGTAGCCGGCGCGGAACGCTCGGATGGCGATCTCGCCCCGGTTGGCGACCAGCACCTTGCGGAACATGCCTGGTCCTTCCCGATCTTTGTGGTGGTTCAGCACGGTGGAATCAGGTGACGCACGTTACCGGGGTCTCCCACCGGACGGGAGGCGTTGTCCAGGTGATGGACGTCATGACGCACCGAACGTGGTCTTCCGACCGCATCGGGGTACTCGGCCAGGTCAGGCAGGAGAGGTGTACAGCAGCCGGTTCGGGGTACCGTCCGGCACGCCGGAGAGGGCGTTCTTCGACGCGGCCGCGACCAGTCCGTCGGCGACCTGGGCCGCGGTGGCCTGCGGATGCCGCGAACGGTAGAGCGCGGCGGCGCCCGCGACGAACGCGGCCGACATCGACGTGCCGGTGAGGGGGCTCGCGCCCTGGCCGCCCGCCACCGGGCCGGGGATGTCGACGCCCGGTGCGTAGAGGTCCACGGTCGAGCCGTAGTTCGACCTCGGCGAGGCCTTGTCCTGAATGTCACTGCCCGCCACGGTCAGCGCCTCGGTCACCCGCGCGGGGGAGAAAGCGCTTGCGTCGGACCCGGAACCGCCCGCGGGGACGGCCACCGGGACGGCCCCGGCGAGCGCGCGCACGGCGTCGTCGAGCTTCTCGTTGGGCGCGCCGCCGATACCCAGCACCGCGACCGCGGGCTGGTGGGCGTTCTGCCGGACCCAGTCGATTCCGGCGATGATCTTCTCGGTCGCCCCGCCGCCGTCCTTGTCGATCACCCGGACCGGGACGATCCGGGCCTTCTTGGCCACCCCGAACGTCTTCCCGGCCGCGACCCCGGCCAGCCGCGTGCCGTGGCCGTTCGTGTCGGTGGTGTCGGTTCCCGTGCCGTCACCGAGGAAGTCCTTGCCCACCGCGACACGGCCCTCGAAGTCGGGGTGCTTCGCGTCGACACCGCTGTCGATCACGTACACCGTGACATCCGCGGCTTCGGTGGCGTAGCGGTAGTTCCGGTCGAGGCCGGTGCGCTGGTCGATCCGGTCGAGTCCCCAGCTCGGCGGGTTCGGCTGGACGCCTTGCGGGCTCGACTGCGCGGGCGCCTGCCCGGCCGCCGTCACCACGAGCGCCACCATCGCCGTTCCGAGCCCACGTCGCAGAGTCATGTCTGCGTGGTATCGCGCGCCGGGCGGCACCGGCAACTCGGCGCTGCCCATGTCGCCCGAACGGTTGACGCCGGTCGGCTCACTCCTTCGGGACGTTCCCGCTGACCGACATCCGGGGCAGGTGGACGAGCGCGTCGAAGGCGTGGAGGACGTCGACCGGCGTGAACATGTGCGCGTGCCGGATGCTCGCCGGGCCCGGCTTTCCGGCGGCGCGGCCGGCACGGAGATCGACGAGGCACGGACCGGCGTCGGCGAGTGCTTCCTCGACGCTGCCTTCGGCGGGAGCGTCCAGTTTCTGTTCGTAGCTGCGGAACCCCAGGCGGGTGCCCTCCTGCGGGGCGAGGCCGGTGGTCGTCCCGGTGGTGGCGGTGAGGCCGAGCGCGAAGTAGTCGTCACCGAACTCCTCGGCGAGCCGCATCCCCGCCGGCGGGAAGGCGCTCCCGGGCAGCGGGGCGAACGGCGTCCGCTGCAGATGTCCATTGTGGAGCATCAGGACGATCTTGGCGTCGGAACGCTCGCGCAGCAGCCGCACGGTGGCCGCCATGTACGTGTCCCGCGAGGAACTCCCCAGTTCGGGCGCGGTGCCGGACATCATCGCCGTCACTTCACGCAGGTGCAGATCGACCCGCAGCGCGCCGATGGCGTGGTGGAGCGCTGTCGCGAAGGCCTCGGCACCGCCGCGCTGCCGGTAAGCCGGGGCGAGCGCGTCGAAGTGCGCGACGAGCACGGACAACGCCGCCGTCGCGGCGTCACGCTGCGGGATGTCCGACTCCTTGTAGCGCTCCATCGCGACCGCGTTGCTCGCCCCGATGTAGGGCTTCACTGCCGCCTCCGCGGCGTCCACAAGGGACACCGCGGGCGCGTCGACCTCGGCGAAGTAGGCTCGGACGGCGTCGAGCGACGGGACCGGCGAACCACCCGAACTCGGCACGTCCAGCCCGGCGAAGCGGACGCCGCCGTGCTCCCGCAGCCAGGTCAGCATGCCGTGTACCTCGGGCGAATCGCCGAGGCTGAAGGTGAACCCGTCACGGCCGATGTCGGCGACGTCGCCGGGCGCGCCCTGGAGCCAGGCGTCGACGAGGTGTCCCTCCGGGAAGCCGGATTCGAAGCCGAGCACGGTGAAGCCGCGATGCTCCACCAGGTGACGGAGAAGCTTGTCGCGCAGCAGCCCGAACTCGTGGATGTGATGGTTGTTCTCACCGATCGCGACGATGCTCGCGTCGCCGATGAGATCGGCGATCGGCGTCACGTCGGCCGCCGAAAAGGGAGTGACGAAGTCCAGGGCTGGCATACTGGGCACACTAACGCAACGGGAGTAGCGGTTGGCAACGGAGTTACCCGGCACCCAGCGGCCCGGCGGGCGCACCGAGCGCACCCGGCTCGCCGTCCTGCACGCCACTTTGGACCTGCTCGCCGAGCGGGGCTACAGCGAACTGACCGTGGACGCCGTCGCCGAACGCTCCGGCGTGCACAAGACGACCGTGTACCGCCGGTGGAAATCCGCCGAAGGGCTCGTCGCGGCGGCGTTCCACCTCGGTACCGAGGACGACTGGACCGCACCCGACACCGGCTCGCTCGCCGGCGACCTGTACGAGATGCTGGCCGAGCTCGTCGGGTACTTCACCACCCCCGGTATGCGTGAGCTGCCGACGGCGTCGATCCTCGCGGCGTTCCAGGCGGACCTGGCCGCCGGGGCGCTGCACGACTTCTACCAGGACCGGCACGCGCGCTGCGCCGTGATCACGACCCGCGCGATCGCCCGCGGCGAAGCGCCTTCGGGAACCTCTCCCGACGAGGTGGTGCGCGCCGCGAGCGGGCCGATCTTCTACCGGCTGTTCATCTCGCGCGAATCCCTCGACCTCGACGACGCCCGGCTCGCGGCCCGGAGCGCGGCGGCCGCTGCCGCCGCGGGCGTCTTCGTCTTCTGAGCGGCGCTCGGGCTTGTCCCCATGTAGCTTTCCGGCGGCCCTGGCCATGTCCTTTGTGGATTGATGGGCGCACGGGTGGACGCTCGCCTCGATGTCGCGAACGCTCCGTTCGGGACGTTGATCGTCGCGAACGCTCCGTTCGGGACATCACCCCGGCGCCCCGACGGCACGACTGGACCATTCGCACCGCCCCGAAGCCCCCTACCAAACAGCCTAGGCGAGGGGGCCGACGAAACTGCCGCCGAGCGGTCGGGAACGCCGGGGACAAAAGCGCGTTAGAGAGCATCAGAGGGCGAGACCGCGTCGAGAGCACCGGGGCAAATGCCGTCAAGGACTCCTTACGGGCGTCAGACGCCCGTAAGGTGGCCTTACGGCAGGTCAGGGCAGGGGGCGGCGGTAGCGGACCGTGGGGAGCACGGCGCCGTGGAGTTCCTCGGTTTTCGTGGCGCCGTCGGGTTTCCAGCCCGCGCGTTCGTAGAAGGTGCGGGCACGGGTGTTCGTGTCCAGAACCCAGAGCACGGCCTCGGCGTGCCCCGCGGAAGCCAGGCGTGTCACGGCCTCGTCGAGGAGGAGACGTCCCCAGCCACGGCCCCACTGCTGCGGATCGACGTACAGCGCGTACAGCTGACCACCGGAGTCCTCGAGAGCAGAACCGAAGGCGGCGAACCCGCCCAGCCAGCCCGCGGATTCGAGAACGACCACGGTCCCGCGCGGCTCGGCGGCGCCGAGGACTTCCTCCCACTGCCGCGCCCTGTCCAAGATGGACAGTCCACTGAGGACGTCGTCGGACACGTGCCCAGCGTAGGCCACCCGCCACGAGGCGACGTGCACCGAGCCGATCGCGGTCGCGTCGGCCGCCACCGCCTCGCGGATCACCGGTTCCGGCAAGACATCAGCTCTTTTCCAGGTATTCGACCCTGTCCTGGTCCACCACGTCGGCGATCAGATGCGCGAGGCCGGGGAAGTTCTTCAGCTCGGGATCCTGTTCGACGAACGCCTGCGAACACGTCCGCGCGTCGGCGATCACCTCTTCGTCCCGCAGCAGCGAAAGCAGCTTGAGCGTGGACCGCTTCCCGGACTGGGCCGCGCCGAGGATGTCGCCCTCCCGCCGCAGCTCCAGATCGAGCCGCGACAGCTCGAAACCGTCCGTTGTGGACTCGACGGCCGCCAGCCGCTCCCGCGTCGACGTGCCGTCCAGCGTCTCGGTCACCAGCAGGCACAGCCCCGGCACGCTCCCCCGGCCGACGCGGCCCCGCAGCTGGTGCAGCTGACTGACCCCGAACCGGTCCGCGTCCATGATCACCATCGCGGTCGCGTTCGGCACGTTCACGCCGACCTCGATCACCGTCGTGGCCACCAGCACGTCCAGCTCGGCCGCGGCGAACGCCCGCATCACGGCGTCCTTCTCGTCGGCGGGCATCCGGCCGTGCAGCACCCCGATCCGCAATCCCTTGAGCGGCCCGTGTTCCAGCTCGGGCGCGACGTCGAGCACCGCGAGGGGCGGACGTTCCGTCTTGTCCGACGGTGGTTCGTCCCCGATCCGCGGGCACACGACGTAGGCCTGGTGCCCCTTGCCGACCTCTTCGCGGACCCGCTGCCACGCCCGGTCCAGCCAGGCGGGTTTCTCCGCGACCGGCACCACGGACGTCTTGATCGGCGACCGCCCCACCGGCATCTGCCGCAGCGCGGAAGTCTCCAGATCGCCGTACACCGTCATCGCGACCGTGCGCGGAATCGGCGTCGCCGTCATGACCAGCACATGCGGGCTCGTCCCGTCGGCACCCCGCGAACGCAGCGCGTCCCGCTGTTCGACGCCGAAACGGTGCTGCTCGTCGACCACGACCAGGCCCAGATCGGCGAACGCCACGGTGTCCTGGATCAGCGCGTGCGTCCCGACGACGATGCCCGCCTCGCCACTGACCGTCTCCAGCAACGCCTTCTTGCGTTCCTTCGCACCCATCGACCCGGTCAGCAAGGTGACCCGCGTGGCGTTCTCCGCCCCGCCCAGCTCCCCCGCCTGCGCGAGGTCGCCCAGCATGTCGCGCAGCGAACGCGCGTGCTGCGCGGCCAGCACCTCCGTCGGCGCGAGCATCGCGGCCTGCCGCCCCGAGTCCACCGCCTGCAGCATCGCGCGCAGCGCCACCACGGTCTTCCCGCTGCCGACCTCGCCCTGCAGCAGCCGGTTCATCGGATGCTCGGTCGCCAGGTCCGCGGCGATCTCGTCGCCGATCTCCCGCTGCCCGTCGGTCAGCTCGAACGGCAGCCGCTTGTCGAAGGCGTCCAGGATTCCACCGTCGGTGTGCGGGGACGCCTTCGCCGGGCGCGACACCGCGGAATGCCTGCGCTGCGCGAAAATCAGCTGCACCGCCATGGCCTCGTCCCATTTGAGGCGCCGCCGCGCGTTCTCCAGCGCCGCCCAGCTTTCGGGCCGGTGGATCCCCCGCAGCGCGGGCTCCAGCTCGCTCAGGTGATACCGCGACAGCAGCTCGGCGGGCATCGGGTCCTCGTCGACCTCGAGGACGTCGAGCACCTGCCGCACGCACTTCTCGATCGACCACGACGGCATCCCGGCCGCCGCCGGATACACCGGGATGATCGCGCCGGCGAAGTTGTCGACGGCCTCGGCCTCGTTCTCCGGCTCCAGCAACTGGTACTCGGGGTTCGCCAGCTGCAGGGTGTCGCGGAACGCGGTGACCTTGCCCGAGAACAGCCCCGTCTTCCCCGGCGCCAGCTCCTTTTCCCGCCACGCCTGGTTGAAGAACGCACACGCGAGACGACGTTTGCCGTCGGTGATCACCATGTCGAGGATCGTGCCGCGCCGCGATTTCATGGTGCGCTTGCCGATCTTCTCGATCCGCGCCAGCACGGTCGCGTACTCACCGAGTTCGAGCCCCGCGATGTCGGTCATCTCGCCGCGCTCCGCGTACCGGCGCGGATAATGCCGCAGCAGATCGCTGACCGTCTCGATGTCCAACGCCGTCGACAGCGCCTTCGCCGTCTTGGCACCCAGCAACAGCGGAAGCTTGTCGCGCAGCCCGGCCATGGTCTACTCAACCCCCATCAGCAGCACGGCGCCCGCCTGGCCACTGGCATAACTCGTCAACTCCACCTCGGGATGCTCCACCCGTAACTGCTCGGCCAGCTCGGCGGCAACGCCCGGCGGCACGTCCGCCCCGGTCAGCACGGTCACCAGCTCACCACCGACCGCCAGCATGCGACCCAGCACCTTCATCGCGGCCGCCACGAGGTCGCCGTCGGAAGGCACCACACCACCCGCGGGCTCGATGAGCACCACCTCGTCGTCGACCAGGCCGATCAGATCGCCGGACTGGGCCCGGCCCACCCAGGTTAGCGACTCCTCCAGCGCGATCCGCAGCTCGCCACGCCTGGTCGCCGCGGCCGCTTCGGCCATCGCCACCACGTCGTCGTTCGTGCGCCGCGCCGGATCGTGCACCGCCAGCGCGGCCAGCACCTGCACCGGCGAAGCACACGGGATCACCACGACGTCGCGGTCCGCGGCCATCGCGTGCCCGGCCGCCGCGTCCGCGGCCACCGTCAGCTCGGTGCCGCCCGGCAGCACCGTGACGTGCCGCCCGGCGGCCTCGTTGAGCAGGCCGATCATCTCCTCGACGCTCGGCGTGGTGCCGCTCGGCACGGCCAGCACCGCGACGCCTTCCGCGCGCAGCACCTCGGCGAGCGCGCCGCCGTGGACGACCACCACCACGGTGCGGTCGAGCCCGCCGCCCGGTTCGATCGGGGTCGGCGTGACGAGCGGCTCGACCCGGATGCGGCGCGGCCTGCCCAGTTCGATCCCGGCCTCGATCGCGGCGCCGATGTCCGCGCAGTGCACGTGGACGGCATGGCTGCCCGAGCCGTCCCCCGCCACCGTGACGCTGTCCCCGAGGCCGCTCAGCTCCTTGCGCAACGCGGGCAGCCGGGCCTCGTCGACGCCGTCGAGCAGGTACATGACCTCCCACGCGTAAGCGACCTCACCCGGGGCATGGGAGGTGATCGCCTCCAGAGCGTGTTCGTGCTCGGTGGCCGTACCGGTGACCACCCCGGCCAGCGCGTCCAGAACCGCGACCAGCCCCCGCCCGCCCGCATCGACGACGCCGGCCCTGGCCAGCGCGGGAAGCTGCTTCGGCGTCTCCTCCAGCGCGGCCGCCGCGGCCACGGCGGCCGCCGTCGCGACGTCGGCGAGGTCGCCCGGACAGCCGCGGACGGCCGTCGCGACCGCGTGCAGAACGGTGATCATGGTCCCGGCCACCGGGCGGCTCACCGCCCCGGTCGCGACCTCGTCGGCACGCACCAGCGCCGCGGCCAGCCCCGGCCCGTCCAGTTCCCCGCCGCCGGCCGCCCAGTCCGCCAAACCGCGCACGACCTGGGAGATGATGACCCCGGAGTTCCCGCGCGCGGCCGCGACCGCGCCCTGGGCGAGCACGGCCAGCGACTCGGCCGCGGTGGCGAGCCCGGCGGTGGCGAGCGCGCGGTGGGCGCCGGTCATCGTGTGCAGGAGATTGGACCCCGTGTCGGAGTCCGCCACCGGGTAGACGTTGATGCCGTTGATCGCCGGCCGCAGCCCGTCGAGACTGTGCACACAGGCCGCCGACCAGGCCGACACCGCCGCCACGTCCAGCACCCGCACCCGTAACCTCCTCGCTGGTCCCCGCGAGGGTAGCGACCCGGTGCGACGGTCCCGGAAACCACTAGTTACTATGGTCGAGTTGCCCAGGGGTTATCTGGGCCGTTCTACGTCCCAGATTCAAAGGAGTTCGACGTGGCTGCCGTGTGCGACGTCTGTGGCAAGGGGCCGGGCTTCGGCAAGTCGGTCTCGCACTCCCATCGGCGTACCAACCGCCGCTGGAACCCGAACATCCAGACCGTTCACGCGAAGATCGGTCTGTCCCAGCGCAAGCGCCTCAACGTGTGCACCTCGTGCATCAAGGCGGGCAAGGTCGTGCGCGGGTAGGGTCGCCGAAAGGCTTGGATGGCGAGTGCTCGTGGAGAGCACTCGCCATTTTTTTCGGCTACGTGCCCTTTGGGGGTCGAACCCCAAACCCCCGCCAGGGGGCAAGCCCCCTGGACCCCCGGTTACGTTCCGTTGGCGGCTCACTACTGTGCGCGCGTGTGCTGAAGGGCGCTTTCAGTGCGTGTTGCGCGCTGAAGGGCGCCTTTAGTGCGCTGGGTGCGCTGAAGGGGCCTTCACAGCAGCGGGGCCGTGCGGGTTCCTGTGGTTACGTGAGAGACGCCGAGGGGCACCCTGGGTGCGTTGAGTGCGACGAGGGCGTCCCTCGGTGCGGCTGACGCACCAAGGGCGTCCCTCGGTTCTCAGGCCCCCAGAGTCGGCGCCACGACGCCGCGAACGCGTCGTTCGGGGCAAGCCGCTCCCGACGGCTGCGATAGTCCGTGAATGCCACATTGAGAGACTCTGATTCTCTCAATGTGGCATTCACGGAACGTCAGCCGTAGAAGTCGGTGAGGAGGGGGAGCAGGGTCTTCGGGTGCCCGAGCACGCCGTGGTCCTGGCCCTCCAGCGTCTGATACACCCCGCCCGGCACGGCCTCGGCGGCGGCGCGGGCGCCCGCGGGCATCCACGCCGGGCTCGCGCCCCCGCCGATGACCAGCGTCGGCACGGTGATCTTCGCCAGGCCCGAAACAGGCAGGTGGTTGCCGGGGCCGCAGATCGTCAGGTCGTACGGCAGCGTGTGCGCCAGCGCGGTGAACCAGCCCCACACCGGGGCGGTCTTCATCCCGGCAACGATCCCGGCGGGCGTGTCTGTGCCTTCGACCAGGAACAACGTCACAGCCTCGTCGCAATCACCCGCGTCCAGCGCGGCACGCACGCGATCCACGAGGTCGTCCCCGGGCCGCGGGCGGCTGCCGTCGACGATGTACGGCGGTTCGTACGCCGCGACGCGGTTGATGGACAGCCCTCGCGAAGCCGCTTCCAGCGCCAGAACCGCGCCCGAGGAATGCCCGAACACGTGCGCCGAACCACCCACGTGCTCGATCAGCGCGGCGAGGTCCTCGACCTCCCGGTCCACGCTGTACGTCTCCGCGTCACCGCTGTCGCCCCGGCCACGCCGGTCATAGGCGATCGTGGTGTAACCGTCGAGAACTTCGGCGAGTCCGGCGACGGTCGTCCGGTCGTTGACGGCGCCGCCGATCAGGATCAACGGCGTTCCGGTGCCCCGGCGTTCGAAAGCGATCTTGGTGCCGTCGGCGGAAACGACGGTCGAAACCTCGGTCATGCGGTCCTCCAGGAAAACAGGGAAGCGGCTCGAACGCCGCCGTTCACCCAGCGGTCGGAACCGACGCCCGCTCCTTGACACACGTTACGGAAGTTTCCATTCGACCGGCGCCGCGCCCTGCTCGGCCAGCAGCTGGTTGGCCCGGCTGAACGGCCGCGAGCCGAAGAAGCCGTTGTGTGCCGAAAGCGGGCTCGGATGCGCCGACTCGATGCACGGGACGTTGCCCAGCATCGGCTTCAGGTTCCGCGCGTTGCGGCCCCACAGGATCGCGACCATCGGCTCCGGGCGCGCCGCGAGGGCCTTGATCGCCTGCTCGGTGACCTGCTCCCAGCCCTTGCCCTGATGCGAGTTCGACTTGCCGGGCTGCACCGTCAGCGCCCTGTTGAGCAGCAGGATGCCCTGATCCGCCCACGGCGTCAGATCGCCGTTGGACGGCGGCGGGTAGCCGAGGTCCTCGCAGTACTCCTTGTAGATGTTGATCAGGCTCTTCGGGATCGGGCGCACGTCCGGCGCCACCGAGAAACTGAGCCCGACCGCGTGCCCCGGCGTCGGATACGGATCCTGGCCGACGATCAGCACCCGCACGTCGTGGAAGGGCTGTTTGAACGCGCGCAGGACGTGCTCCCCCGCCGGGAGATAGGTCCGCCCGGCGGCGATCTCCGCGCGGAGGAACTCCCCCATGGCGGCGACCTGTGGCGCCACCGGTTCGAGGGCCTCGGCCCAGCCTGCTTCGATGATCTCGTGCAGCGGTCGTCCGGTCACGGGGCGCGAGCTTAGCGCTTCTAGGAGAGGCGCCGAAGCTCGCCCCGGAACCGGATCGCGCGCTCGACGTAGGAATTGACCACCAACGCGATCTGGTCCGGCCCGAAGGACTTGTTCGGCCGCGTCTTCGCGGGCACGCCCAGCGCGATTTCCCCTTGTCCCACATGGGATTCGTACGACAGCACGGCACCGGCGCCGACCATGCCGCCGTCTTCGATCACCGAACCGTTGAGCACCACCGACCCGGACGCGATCAGGCAGCCCGT
Organism: Amycolatopsis sp. NPDC059027; assembly: GCF_042739735.1. NCBI lineage: Bacteria > Bacillati > Actinomycetota > Actinomycetes > Pseudonocardiales > Pseudonocardiaceae > Amycolatopsis > Amycolatopsis sp. NPDC059027. Next base: position 61,824 of record NZ_JBHYIK010000039.1, read on the forward strand.
CCCGATCTTCGCGCCCTCGATGTGCACCGAATGCCCCACCGCCGACGACGGCCCGAGAATCGTCGGATGCCGCCGCGTGCAATGCACGACGCAGCCGTCCTGGATGTTGGAGCGCTCGCCGATCTCGATGTACCCGTGGTCGCCACGCAGCACGGTCTGCGGCCACACCGAGGCGTTCGCGGCGATCCGGACGTCGCCGATGACCGTGGCGTCGGGGTGGACGTAGGCATCGGGGTGGATGGTCGGTTCGAGATCCCCGAGCGCGTAGATCGGCATGCGTTCCTCCGGATACTGCGATTTCACTGACGATGCGATTGGATCATGCGCATCGCCGCGAAGACGAGAAACCAGCGCCGGGGCACGCGGATCGTGCTCACAGTCCTGGTGCTGGCCGCGTTCTTCTGGCCCGTCGGCGCCATGCCCTCGCTCGCGAACGGACTGGCCGTCACGCCGCCGATGGGCTGGAACAGCTGGAACCAGGTCGGCTGCTACGGACTGACCGAGCAGGTCGTCCGCGACGCCGCCGACGCGCTGGTGAAGACCGGGATGCGCGACGCCGGATACCGCTACGTCGTCGTCGACGACTGCTGGCAGGCCCCGACGCGGGCCACGGACGGCTCGCTGCGCCCGGATCCCGCACGGTTCCCCGGCGGGATCGCCGCGCTCGCCGACTACGTCCACGCGCGGGGCCTGCTGTTCGGCATCTACGCCGTGCCGGGCAGCCGGACCTGCGCGATGGCCAGCAACGCTTACCCGGCAAGTGGAATCGGCTCGCTCGGGCACGAACGGCAGGACGCGGAACTGTTCGCACGCTGGAGCGTGGACTACCTCAAGTACGACTGGTGCGATGCGGACACTGTGGACAGTCTCGACCGGAAAGCCGCCTTCACCACGATGCGCGACGAACTCGCGCGGCTCGACCACCCGATCCTCTACGCGATCTCCGAGTACGGCGCGTCCAGCCCGTGGACCTGGGCTCGCCCGGTGGCGAACCTCTGGCGCACGACGAACGACCTCTCGCCGGACTGGGCGTCGGTGCTCTCGGTGCTCGCGCAGCAGGCGGACGTCGCCGGATACACCGGCGTCCCTGGTGGCTGGAACGACCCGGACATGCTTCAAGTCGGCAACGGCTCGCTCACCGAAGACGAGAACCGGGCGCACTTCAGCCTGTGGGCGCTGCTGAACGCGCCGTTGTTCGCCGGAGCGGCCCCGGACAAGCTGACCGCGGCGAACCTGGCGACGCTGGGCAATCGCGAGGTGATCGCGCTCGACCAGGACTTCGCGCACGGCCAGGGACGGCGCTGGTCGTCCTCCGGCGACGCCCAGGTGTGGGGAAAACCGCTCTCCGACGGCGGATTCACCGTCGCACTGCTGAACACCGGCACCACGCCCACGCCGATCTCGACGACCGTGCCCGGCACCTGGCGGGTCCGCGATCTGTGGCAGCACACCGACACCGGCAGCGCCACCGACGTCGTCTCCGCCACCGTCGCCCCGCACTCGGTCACCCTGCTCCGGTTGTGCCGTCAGGCGAAGTCCTTGGCGTAGCAGACGCTGTCGGGTTCGCAGCGGTAGACACCGAACTTCGGGATCTCGTGATAGCCCGAGGATTCGTACAGCGCCAGCGCTTCGGGCTGTTTGACGCCGGTCTCCAGCACGGCCCGCTTCCGCCCGGCGGCGACCGCCGTGCGTTCCAGCTCGGCCAGCATCGCCCGCGCGAACCCGCGACCCCGTGCCGCCTCGACGACGTACATGCGCTTCAGCTCGAAATCGCCCGGCCGGAAGTACGGAGCGGGCCCGTCATGAGCGCGCCAGCCGCCGCTCGCGACCGGGACGTCGTCGAGATAGCCGACGAGGAACAACCCCTGCGGCGGAGCGAACTCCGCCGGGTCCATCGGCGTCGAGTCCTCGCTGCCATAGCGCTCGACGTAGACCAGCTGGACCTCGTCCATCAGCTTGACGGCGTCGGGATGGTCGTACGGGACCACACGGATGTCCATGCGCCCGAGATTAACCGGTGATCAGCGCCAGTGTTCCCAGCCCGGCTCGTGCTGGTACGGCTTGCCGTCCACGGTGACGCCGGACTCCGCGATGGTGACCGCGCCGATCGCCCGCCAGCCCTCCGGCGGATCACCGAACGGCGGGAACGTCGCCGCCAGCGCGTGATCCTCGCCACCGGTGAGCACCCAGCGCAGCGGGTCCGCGCCGAGCGCCGTGCCCACTTCGACCAGTCGCGAGGCGACGTCCAGATCTGCGGTGCGGATGTCGATGCCGACACCGGACGCCTCGGCGATATGCCCCAGATCGGCGAGCAGGCCGTCGGAGACGTCGATCATCGACGTCGCGCCCGCGTCGGCGGCCAGCGGCCCGGCCTCGTACGGCGGTTCGGGACAGCGTTGCGCGTTGACCACCCCGACCGGGGACCGGAACCCGCGGCCCAGCACGGCGAGCCCGGCGGCCGCCCAGCCGAGTTTGCCGCACACCGCGACGACATCACCGGGCCGCGCGCCCGACCGGGTCACCGGTTCGCGGCCACCGAGGTCACCCAAGGCGGTGACGCTGATCACGAGCTGGTCGGCGCGGACCATGTCCCCGCCGGAGACGCCGACGCCGGCGCGTTCGGCCTCGGCCCACATCCCCTTCGCCAGCTCGGTGATCACCTCGGTGGGCGTGTCGGGCGGGCAGGCGATGCCGGCGAGCAGCGAGCTGGGCCGTGCGCCCATCGCGGCGATGTCGGCCAGGTTCACCGCCGCGGCCTTGCGGCCGACCTGCTCCGGGCTGGACCAGTCCAGCCGGAAGTGCACGCCGTGCACCAGCACGTCCGTACTGGCCACGACGCGGCCGTCGGGTGCGGCGACGACCGCGGCGTCGTCGCCGGGGCCGAGCAGCGTGGCCGCGGGCTGCCGCCGTCCCGCGATCACCGCGTCGATCAGCGCGAACTCGCCGGTCCCCGCCACCGTGCCGTCGTCCGGTGACACCGGTCACCTCCCGTTTCTTCTCACACAACACATGTCGATCACCGACAGTCGGATGCCCTATGTTTTTCCCGGAGCCGGGGATACGTTGCTGAGAACGTTCCTACCTTGAGCCGAGCGATACCGACGAAAGGGCGCGCCGTGGTCCACGCATACATCCTCATCCAGACCGAGGTCGGCAAGGCGGCCGCGGTCGCCGCGGAGATCTCCGACATCCCCGGCGTCACCAGCTCGGAGGATGTCACCGGACCCTACGACGTCATCGTGCGCGCCGCGGCCGAGAACGTCGACCAGCTCGGCCAGCTCGTCGTCGCCAAGGTGCAGAACGTGGAAGGCATCACCCGTACGCTGACCTGCCCGGTGGTCCATCTCTGACGAGTGGTGTAGTGGTCCGGTGGACTCCAACACCGGCGCACCACCGAAAGCGGTGCTGTATATCGCGACCGCGCTCGCCGTCGCGCTGGCGGCGGCGGTCGCGGTCTTCGCGCTGACGAAGGGCACCGCGGCCGACTCCTCCTCCGGGCAAGGGCCGCTCGCCCTGGTCTCGGTGCCCGCCCCGCAGGCGGGCAGCCCGGACTGCGCGACGCTGATGGGCGCGGTCCCGACCGAACTCGTTTCGGCGGGCAAGAAGCTCACCCCGCGCACGCTGGCCGACCCGGCACCGCCGTCGACGATCGCCTGGGGCGACACCGACCCGATCGTGCTCCGCTGCGGGCTCGAGCGGCCGCCGGAGCTCACACCGACCGCGACGCTGCGGCAGATCAACGGCGTCCAGTGGCTCCAGGTCCCCGGCGAGGGATCGGCGACCTGGTACGTCGTCGACCGCGGCGTCTACTCCGCGCTGACCGTGCCGGACTCGGCGGGAACCGGGCCGCTGCAGGACATTTCCGGCACGGTCGCGGCGAAACTGCCGCCCCTGCCGCTGAAGTTCTAGCGCAGGCCGGTACCGCGCGCGATCGCGGTCTCGATCAGGGTCCCCAGCAGCGTCGGGTAGTCGACGCCGGTGACCTCCCACATCTTCGGATAGGCCGACTTCGTGGTGAACCCGGGCATCGTGTTGACCTCGTTGATGGTCGGCTCGCCGTCCTCGCCGACGAAGAAGTCGACCCTGGCCAATCCCTGGCAGTCCAGCGCGCGGAACGCCTCGACGGCCATGGCGCGCAGGCGCTCGGTGACCGCGTCGTCCAGCTTCGCCGGGATGTCCAGCTCCGCGTCGTCGCCGAGGTACTTGGTCTCGAAGTCGTACCAGGCGCTTTCGTCGTCGGACAGCACCCGGATCTCCGCCGGCAGCGACGCCTCGACGCGGCCGTCGGGGAACTCCAGCACGCCGCATTCGACCTCGCGGCCCGCGACCGCGGCCTCGACCAGCACCTTGGGATCGGTCTGCCGGGCCAGGGCGATCGCTGCGTCCACTTCGGACCAGTCGGCGACCCGGCTGATGCCCACGCTCGAACCCGCGCGCGACGGCTTGACGAACACAGGCAGCCCCAGCCGTTCCCGGTCCGCCTCGTCCACTGTGGACTGTCCACGGCGGAGTGCCGTGTAGGTGCCGACCGGGAGCCCTTCGGCGGCGAGCAGCTTCTTCGCGTACTCCTTGTCCATCGCGGCCGCGCTGGCGAACACGCCGGGACCGACGTAGGGGATCCCGGCGAGTTCGAGCAGTCCCTGGATGGTGCCGTCCTCGCCGAACGCGCCGTGCAGGACGGGGAAGACGACGTCGACCGCGGCCAGCGCCTCGGTGGCCTCGCCGGTGTCGAGCATGACCAGCTCGCGCTGGGTCGGGTCACCCGCGAGTACGAGCGCTTTGCCTTCCTCGACCGAGGGCAGCTCGCGTCCGCGGATCGCCAGCTGTTCGGGCTCGCCGCTGCCGAGCACCCAGCCACCCGCCGGGGTGATCCCGATCGGGACGGCCTCGAACCGCGCGGGGTCCAGGTTGGCGAGGACGCTGCCCGCGGAAAGGCACGAAATCGTGTGTTCCGTGCTCCGGCCACCGAACACGACCGCCACCCGAATCTTTTCACCGCTCATAGCCGGTCACCGTACATGCGTGCTCCCTGCTCCTCGGATCAGCGGGCTTGTTGGGGTGACGTACCGGCACGGCTTCCGTTGCGCCAGGAACGGCACGGCCGTCCGATACGTCATACAGTGATCAGGCCGTTACGCACGGGAGGGGTTCGATGGGCGACGGGTACGCGGTGGTGGTCGAAGCGATCGAAACAGCGGCGCGAGCGGCGAAGCGAACCGCCGACGGCGTGCGGCCGGTGGACCTGGCGGGCGCGCTCGCGAGCGTCGGCCGCGGCCTGCCGGGCGGGGCGTCGGCGGAAGCCGCACGATTGCTGGCCGACCGGTGGGGCCGGGAGCTGCCCAGCTGGGTGAAGAACGTGGAGGCGTACGGCGAACAACTGGCGGACGCGGCCCGCCGCTACCGCGCCGACGACGCCGCCGCGGCACGGGACCTGCGAGCCGTGCCGGCGGCCGGAGGAAGGCGGCCGGTCTGATGGTCACCTGGGGCGATGTCCGGCGCTGGGAACCCGGCGCCGTCGGCGAAGTCGCGGACGCGCTGGGGCAGCGCTGCACCACGCTGGTCGGCGTCAACGAGGATCTTCACGCGGTCGTGAAACTGGACGACTGGAGCGGCGACGCCGCGGTCGCGGCCAGGACCCGCGGCGGCTCGCTGGTTTCCGGCCTTGAGCAGCGGGTCGCCGAGGCGTCCGCCGTGCGGCACGCGGCGCACGAGGCGCAGGTCGCGCTGGACCGGATCACCGCGTACGTCCGGGAAACCGACGAGCTGGCCGCCCGCAACGGCCTGACCATCGGCACCGACGGCGTCATCGTCCTGGTGCCGCACACCGGTCCCCTATCGCCGGACGTCGCGGCGGCACAGGCGCGGGTGCGGGCGGAGCTGGCGGACCGCGTCGAGCAGATCCTGCGCCACGCCGCCGACGTCGACGCGGACTTCGCCGCCGTGCTGCTGCGCGCGATGCGCGGCGAGATCACCGACCAGGGCGTCGGCACCCTGGCCCAGGCCGCGGAGGTCGGCGCCGGGCAAGGCGGCCTGTCCGTCATCGGGCCGCCGGAGCATGCCAGGCCTGGCGAGGTGAAAGCCTGGTGGGACAGCCTTTCCGACACCGCGAAGGGCACGATCCTGCGCGACAACCCGGACCTGATCCGCAATCTCGACGGCATCCCCGTGGTGGACCGCGACGCCGCGAACCGCGCGGTCTTGAAACGCGAGATCGACCGCTTTCGAAGCGACCCCTCCCCTGAGGGACAAGGCAAGTTGCGCGGTCTTCTGGAGATCGACAAGCGCCTTCGGCAGCCCGGCGCCGGGCAACAGCAGGCGTTCCTCATGGGCCTGGACACCAGCGGGGACGGCAAGGTGATCGTGGCGTCGGGCAATCCGGACACCGCGGCGAACGTCGCCACCTACGTCCCCGGCACCGGCTCCGATCTGGCGAACATCGGGACCGACCTGGGCCGCTCCGACAAAATGCTGCACGCCGCCGAGGTCTCGGGGTCACCGTCCACCGCGGTGGTCACCTGGCTCGGCTACGACGCGCCGAACGGTTTGGGGGACGCGATCGGCAGCAGCTACGCGGAGAACGCGACCACCTCGTTGCAGGGATTCGAGGAGGGAATGCGGGCGACGCATCAGGGACCTCCCGCGCACAGCACGGTGCTCGGCCACAGCTACGGCACGACGGTGGTCGGCCTCGCCGCGCACAACGGCGGTTTGAACGCCGACGAACTGGTGTTCGTCGCGAGTCCCGGCGTCGGCGTGGACCACGCGAGCGATCTGCACCTCGCCGGTGTGGCGCAGGCGGACATCGGTCAGCATGTCCATGCGACGGTGGCCCAGCACGACATCATCAACACGGCGAACTTCGAACTGTCCGACGGCGCGGGTCCCGGTGAGGACCGGATTCTCGGCCCCGATCCGACGGCGAAAGCCTTCGGCGGCCAGACCTTCACGTCGGCTCCCGGGACCGCCGGACCCGCGTATCTGGGCGGCTACAGCGAACAAGCCCACAGCGAATACTGGGAAGACCGCAACCCCTCGCTGAACAACATAGGACAAGTCATCGCAGGAAAACCGACCGCGTGAAACGCCTGATCGGGGCAGCCGCGGTAGCCATCATCGCTGCGCTGCTCGGAGCATGTTCCTCCGGAGGTGGAACAGATATGAAGCCGACGATGACCGAACAACAGGCTCAGGACCGTATCGAGCAGTACATCACCGCGGCGTCTTCCGCGCTTCCCGCGACGGCACAACGGAAGTTGAACTGGCAGAACCGCTCCGAATGCGCGGATCCCACCGACAAAGGACCTCGCGGACGGTTCGAAGTCTCTACCGATTATGAGATCGTCGGCCTCGACCGCACGAGTTTCCCTGCGGTCTTCAACGCCGTTGTCGAGTGGTGGAACGCGCACGGCTTCACAGTTCTCACGGATAACAGGCCCCAGGACCAATACGTGTTCGCACGCAACAATACCGACGCATTCGATATGTCGATCAAAGCCAACGACCTGGGCAAGCTGTATCTCGGTGCCACGTCTACTTGCGTGTGGCCCAACGGCACACCAGCCCCTCAGGCTCAGGGTGACTCAAAGGAAACCACGGAAGCCGTCGCCGCACCGCCCGCAGCCCCGGATATCGCACCCACCAAAGCAAAACGCCCTCGACGTCCGGCGCTCGACGAGTACGTCGAGGATTTCGAGCAGACGGATTGGACCGACGAGCAGCACTACTGACCGTCTCGCGGGCCGGGTGCTGAAGGACGCTTTCAGTGCGTTGGCCGCAGTTAAGGACGCCTTCATAGCATCGAGCGCACTGAAGGCGTCCTTCAGCGCAGCAGGGAGACCAGCGTCGGCAGGGCGCTGACCAGGGCTTCCCGCGTACAACCCGCATAGCCGATCGCGGCGCCGTATGCCGTAGGCGTGCCGGTGAAATGGCGAGACAGGCCGTCGAACCGGACACCGCGGCGCTCGGCATCCGCCAGCCGCGAGGATTCCTCCGCGGCAGACTCGAACGGCACCACCAAGTGGGCACCAGCGTCGTCGCCCTGCACCGGGATGTCCGCGCCGCTCAGCGCGTTCGCCAGCAGTGACCGGCGGTCGGCCAGTTCCCGACGCAGTTTTCGCAGGTGACGCCCCAGATCACCGTGGCGGGCCAGCTCGACGACGACGCGTTGCCCGGCGGGTGAGGGGCGGGTGCCGGTGAGTTCGCGGTAGTCCAGCACGGCTTCGGCCACCTCCGCGGGGGCGACCATCCAGCCCGCGCCCAGGGTCGGCGTCAGGATTTTGCTCGTGGTTCCCAGATGTGCCACGACGTCCGGGGCGAGCGCGGCCAGCAGCGGGAGCGGGGCGACGTCGAAGCGCAGCTCGCCGTCGTAGTCGTCCTCGATGATGAGCATTCCGCCCGCCCGCGCGCGTTCGACCAGTTCGACACGGCGCGCGGCGCTCATCCGGCTGCCCATCGGGTACTGGTGCGCCGGCGAGCAGAACACCGCGCGCGCCCCGATCGGCACGGCGTCCGGGCGCAGGCCCTCGCTGTCCACCGGTACCCCGACCACCGAAAGCCCCGCCAGCCGGAACGCCTGCACCGCGCGCTGGTACCCCGGCTCTTCGACGGCCACGAGATCGCCGCGTTTCAGCACCGCGACGGCGAGTTCGACGACGGCGGCCGTCGTCCCGCCGGTGGCGAGCACCGCACCGGCCGCGAGCCCGCGATGCCGCAGCAGGTGCTCGGTGACCGCGGTCCGGTAGTCGGGCAGCCCGGCCCGGTGCGCGCGGATCAGCGGCGCCGGATCGGCCGCCGCGCGCCACGCCCGGCGCCAAGCGGCGCGGTCCAGTCCGTCGGCCCACGGCGTTCCCGGGCTGAGATCCAGCAGCGACGACGACTCCGCCTCGGGTGCCGGGACGGGAGCACCGGACGGCCGGTCGGCGACGGTGTGACTCGGCGGCGTGGTGACGTAGGTGCCCGATCCGTGCTTGCCCGCGATCCAGCCCTCGGCGTGTAATTGCTCGTAGGCCGCGGACGTGACGGTGCGGCTCACACCGAGCCGTTCGGCGAGCGCGCGGGTCGACGGCAGCCGGTCGCCGCCGCGCAGATGCCCGCTCGCGGCCGCGTGACGCAGCGCGTCGGCCAATTGCACCGCGAGCGGTGTCGGCGCGTCACGGTCCAGGCTGACCGGCAGCGCGGTGTCGGCGTGGGACACGATGACCTCCCGAAGTGGACCTCTCAATCATAACGAGAAGTGGACATTTGACAGGGCCACTCGGGACGAGAGACTGGTCTCATGACCAGCTCGACCCCGCTCTCGTCCACTCCCCGCACCACGCTCGGCCGCAAAAAGCACCGCGGCACCACCGACCGGGAAACGCTGTACTCGGTGCTCGACGCCGGGCTGATCTGTCACCTCGGCGTCGTCCGTGACGGTACGCCGCTGGTCCTTCCGACGGGCTACGGACGCGACGGCGACACGCTCTACCTGCACGGTTCCACCGGCGCGAGCAGCCTGCGCACCGCCGCGGGCGTCGAGGTGTGCGTGACGGTGACCCTGCTCGACGGGATCGTGTACTCGCGATCGGTCAACGACCATTCGATGAACTACCGCAGCGCGGTGATCCTCGGCACCGCGACGCCGGTGCTGGAGCCCGACGCGAAGATGCACGGCCTCAAGGTGCTGACCGACCACCTCGCCCCCGGTTCGTGGGAGCACGCGCGCGACGTCAACGCCAAGGAGTTCGCGGCGGTGTCCGTGCTCGCGCTCGACCTCACCGAGGCCTCGGTGAAGATGCGCGCCGAAGGCCCGGCGGACGCCGACGAGGACATCGTGGCGAACAAGGCGTGGGCTGGCGTGCTGCCGGTCCGCACCGTCTTCGGCGAGCCGGAGCCGTCGGCCGATCTGGCCGCCGATTTCCCGGTCCCCGAGCACGTCACGACCCGCGTGGGCTGAAGGGGACTTTCGTCGCATGGCATGCGACGAAAGCGCCCTTCAGCGCGTCCGGTGAGAGGAAAGTCCCCTTCAGCTCGCTCGGGGCAACCGGACCGTGAACGCCGTGCGGCCCGGCTCGCTGGTGACGCCGACCGTGCCGCCGTGCGCGGCGACCAGCGACTGGACCACCGAGAGCCCGAGGCCGGTCCCGCCCGCTTGCCGCGTGCGAGAAGTGTCGACGCGGTAGAAGCGGTCGAAGATCTTTTCCCGGTCTTCGGGCGCGATCCCCGGGCCGGCGTCGATGACTTGGATGACGACCTCGTCGCGGTCCACCGCGACAGCCAGCGTGACCGGTGTCCCACTGGGGGTGTGCACCGCGGTGTTGGCCAGCAGGTTGTCGAGGACCTGCCGCAGCCGCACGGGATCCGCGTCGAGCGTGACGCTGGACTGTCCGAAGTCGACAGTCAGCGGATGGTCGGGCCGTCCGGCGCGGAACGCGTCCGCGGCGGCGTTCACCAGGTCCGCCAGCTCGACGCGTTCCGGGCGCACCGGTGCCTCGGCGTCGCGCGCGTCGAGCCGGGCGAGCAGCAACAGGTCGTCGACGAGCACGCTCATCCTGGCCGTCTCCTCACGGATCTTCGCCAGATGCGCCTCGCGTTCGGCGGGCTCGTTCGCCGCCGCGTAACGGAAAAGCTCCGAGTAGCCGCGAATGGACGTCAGCGGGGTGCGGAGTTCGTGCGAGGCGTCGGCGACGAACCGGCGCAGCCGCTCGTTGGCCTCGGTGCGCGCGGTGAGCGAGGAATCGATGTGCGCGAGCATTTTGTTGAACGCCGTCCGTAGCTCCTGCACCTCGGCGCCGCCCCCGTCGCCGGTGGCGCGCACCGGGATGTCGGCGTTCGCGGTGAGGTCGTGCGAGGCGATGTCGTGTGCCGTGCCCGCCATCGTGGACAGGGGCCGGAGCCCGCGGTGCAGCACGAGCCGTCCGAGGGCCACGAGCACCGCGAGCGCGAGCAGGAACGCCACGACCTCGACCATCACCAGCTGCCGGACCGTCCGGTCGAGATCGTCCTGCGGCGCCGCGCTCACCAGCACGACCCCGGGATCGACCTGGCAGGTCCGCACCCGGTAATCGCCCTGGCCACGCAAGGAAACCGTCCGCAGCAACTCGCCGGCGCCGGTCTCCTCGACGACGCGCGTCAACGGCTTGCTGTCCGCAGGCAACCTGCTTCCCTGGCGCGGGGTGGCGACCCCGTCACGGACGTCGTACACCGCCGAATACCACGAATACGCGGACTCCGGGGCGTTGTGGACGTCGCGCAGCTGCGGGACCTGGCTCACCTGGCTCTTGGTGAGCTGCTCGTCGAGCCGCCTGCCGAGATAGCCGTGCATGATCCCGACCGTCACCGTGCCGACCACCGCGAACACCACCAGTGCCAGCGCGCCGAGGCCGAGCGCGAGCCGCGTGCCCAGCCGCGAACGGCGCCACGCGGAATACCACCGCCGCATCCAGTTCACTTGCTTCCTTCACGCACCACATAACCGACACCGCGCACGGTGTGGATCAGCGGTTCGGCGTCGGCGTCGATCTTGCGGCGCAGGTGCGAAATGACGAGTTCGACCACATTGGACCGTCCGCCGAAGTCGTACTCCCAGACGTGGTCGAGGATCTGGGCCTTCGTCAGTACCGTCGGCGAGCGGCGCATGAGGTACCGCAACAGTTCGTACTCGGTCGGTGTCAGGTCGGCGGGCCGGTCGCCGCGCCGGACTTCCCGCGTGTCCTCGTCGAGGGTGAGGTCGCCGACCCGCAGCACGGCGGTGCGCGGCGCCTGGACGGCACCGGTGCTGCGGCGCAGCACCGCGCGCAGCCGCGCCATCAGCTCCTCCACCGAGAACGGTTTGACGAGGTAGTCGTCGCCGCCGCGGGTCAGGCCCGCGATCCGGTCGGCGGTGGCGTCCTTCGCGGTGAGGAACACCACCGGGACCGCGTCGCCGTTCTCGCGCAGCCGGTCCAGCACGGCGAAGCCGTCGAAGTCGGGCAGCATCAGGTCGAGCACGACGATGTCCGGGCCGAACGCGGCGGCCTTCGCGAGCGCGTCCTGCCCGGACCCGGCCGTCACGGCCTGCCAGCCTTCGTAGCGGGCCACGGTCGCGACCAGGTCGGCGATGTGCGGCTCGTCGTCGACGACGAGCAGGCGCACCGGGCTCTCTTCTGTCACGTCTCCATCCTCCGTGACGGGCGGCTCACAAGCGACACAAGACCCCGGCCGACAGGAAGCCGACAGGTTTTCCCCAGATCATCCACAGGTTGCGGGGTGAGGCTGGCCTGCGTGAACCGAGGAGAAGGAGCATCCGTGTGAGCAGCATGACGGCCGTACCAGTCCGGACGCCGATCCGCCCGCGGGTCGCCGCGAAGGCCGGGCTGCTCGCGTTCCTCGGCGCCAACGTCGTCGCCGTCACCGCCTTGTTCGCCGCGGGCGGGGCGTCCGACAGCGTGGTGATCGGCATCGGCAGGCTGACCGGGTTGTACGCCGCGCTGGCGATCGCGTGCCAGCTGCTGCTCGTCGCCCGGCTGCCCTGGCTGGACCGCAGGCTCGGGATGGACAGGCTCACCTCTTTGCACCGCTGGACCGGGTTCGGCGTGTTGTGGCTGCTCGTCGCGCATCTCGTGTTCATCGTCTTCGGGTACGCGGCGCTCGAACAGCACGGCCCCGCCGATCAGCTCGTCGAGCTCGCGAACACGATGGAGGGCGTGCTGCGCGCGATCGTGGCGTTCGCGCTGATCCTCGTCGTCGGCGCGGTCTCCGCGCGGTTCGCCCGGCGGCGGATGTCGTATGAGACCTGGCATTTCGTTCACCTCTATACCTACGCGGCGGTGTTACTGGCCTTCACGCATCAGGTCGCGATCGGACAGTCGTTCACCGGTTCGGCGCTCGCGAAGGCCTATTGGTGGACGCTCTGGCTCGGCGCCGGAACGGCGGTGCTCGCCGGACGTGTCCTGCTCCCGCTGTGGCGGAATCTGCGGCACCGGCTGCGGGTGACCGCGGTCGTGCCCGAGTCACCGGACGTCGTTTCGGTGTACCTGACCGGAAAGCACCTCGACCGCCTTCCCGCGCGGGCCGGGCAGTTCTTCCTGTGGCGGTTCCTGACGCGCGATCGCTGGTGGCAGGCCAACCCGTTCTCGCTCTCGGCCGCGCCGGACGGGCGGACGCTGCGGCTGACGGCGAAAGCGGTCGGCGAATCCAGTGCCGCGCTGCGCTCGCTGCGGGTCGGCACGCGGGTGTTCGCCGAAGGACCCTACGGCGCGTTCACCACGATCCACCGGCAGCGGCCGAACGCGCTGCTCGTCGCGGGCGGCGTCGGGATCACCCCGATCCGCGCGCTGCTGGAGGACGTCGCCGGGCACGTCGTGGTGCTGTACCGGGTGCGTACGCCACAGGACGCGGTGCTGCTGCCGGAGCTGCGAGCCCTCGCCAAAGCCCGCGGCGCGGTGATCCACGTCCTCAGTGGACCGTCCACTGCGGAGGGTCCACACGGGCCGCTGCTGAGCGCGGAGAGCCTGCGCGCGCTGGTCCCCGACGTGCTGGAGCGGGACGTGTTCGTGTGCGGACCACCGGGGATGACCTCGGCGGTGCTGCGCGGCCTTCGCCGGCTGCGGGTGCCCGTCACCCAGGTGCACGCCGAACGTTTCAGCCTGGCCGCGTGAGGAAGAGCCGTGAAGAAGACCATTTTCGTGGTGGCGCTGTCGATCGCCGGGTTCATCGCGGTCTGGCGGTTCGAACCTTCGCCCATGGGCACTACCGCGCCGGTCGCACCGTCCACATCGGCCTCATCGAACGGCTCGTCCGCTTCGGGACCGGCCACTGTCGAGGGCTCCGCCGAGAGCAGCGAATACGGCACCGTACAGGTGCGGGTCACCTTCTCCGGCAAGCGGATCACCGACGTCCAGCTCGCGCAGGAGCCCGACAGCCGTCGCGGTCAGCGCGCGATCCCCTTGCTGCGTGAGGAAGCACTGCGGGCGCAGAGCGCGGACATCGACACGGTGTCCGGGGCGACCATGACCAGCGAGTCGTACATCAGGTCGCTGCAGGCGGCGCTGGACGCCAGGGGATAGCGATGGCCATCTGCGTCGAACAGGTGATGGGCCTGCCCGTCTCGCTCGATCTGCGGGACCCCGGCGATTTCTCCGCCGCGATCGAGAAGGCCTACGCCTGGCTGCACGACGTCGACAACCGGTTCAGCCCGTTCAAGCCCGGCAGCGAGGTCTGCCGTTACGACCGGGGCGAACTGTCCACAACGGACCTGAGCGGCGACATGCTCGAAGTGCTGGAACTGTGTGCCTACTACGAGCGGCTCTCCGGCGGCGCGTTCTCCGCGCGGCTGCCGGAGCGCTCGCTCGATCCGTGCGCGGTGGTGAAGGGCTGGGCGGTGCAGCGCGCCGCGGACATCCTGCGTGCGTTCGGGGCGGAAACGTTCTGCCTCAACGCCGGTGGCGACGTGGTCACGTCCGGCGAACCCGAGCCGGGACGGCCATGGCGGGTCGGCATCCGCCATCCCGACGCGCCCGGCGCCGTGTGCGCCGTGGTCGCCTCACGCGGCGGCGCCGTCGCGACCTCGGCCGCCTACGAACGGGGAGAGCACATCCTCGACGGCCGCAGCGGCCGCCCTGCCACCGGGCTGCTCAGCGTCACCGTGGTGGCCGCGGACCTGGTGACCGCCGACGCGCTCGCGACGGCGGCGTTCGCGATGGGCACCGACGGTATCGCCTGGGCCGCCGACCGGCCGGGCTGTCACGTGTTCATCGTGGACGAAGGCCGCCGGGTACACCGCTCCCCCGGGCTCGCCCTGGCCTGAACACCCGCGCGCCGTTCACATAAAAGGATCGCGCGCGGCCGGACGAATCGGGCACACTCGCGGCGTCCGTCCGTTTCCGGCCCGGGGAGTTCCATGACGTCCTTCGTGCAGAACGTGGCCTTCGACTGTGCCGACGCGTACGCGCTCGCCCAGTTCTGGAGCAAGGTCACCGGCCGCCCGGTCTCCGGCGAGGACCGGCCCGGCGACCCCGAAGCGCTGGTGTCCTTGTCCTCGGGGGTCGACCTCGTGTTCTGCCAAGTGCCCGAAGGGAAGTCGGTCAAGAACCGCGTGCATGTGTGCCTGCGTCCCGACGAAGGACCTCGCGACGCCGAGGTCGAGCGGCTGCTGGGCATCGGCGCGACCCTGGTGTCGGACAAGCGAAATCCCGACGGCACCGGCTGGGCCGTGCTCGCCGACCCCGAAGGCAACGAGTTCTGCGTGCTGCGCAGCCTGGCCGAGGTCGCGGAAGGACCCACGCAGTCATGACGGACTACCTGGCGGTCAACCGCGCGAACTGGGATGAACGCGCGCCGATGCACGCGAAGTCGGAGGACTACGGCGTCGAGCGGTTCGTCGCGGATCCCGCCCACCTCAGCGACGTCGTGCGGTTCGATCGCTCACGGCTCGGTGATCTCTCCGGGGTCCGCGGCGTGCACCTGCAGTGTCATATCGGCACCGACACCCTTTCCCTGTCCCGGCTCGGCGCGCGGATGAGCGGTCTCGACTTCTCCCCCGCGTCGCTGGCCGAAGCACGCGAACTCGCCGCGCGGGCCGGGACCGCGATCGAGTACCACGAGGCGCCCGTCTACGACGCGCTCGACGTGTTCGGTGCCGAGGCGTTCGACCTCGTGTACACCGGTGTCGGCGCGTTGTGCTGGCTGCCGGACATCGCGCACTGGGGCCGGATCGTGGCCGGATTGCTGCGTCCTGGCGGGCGTCTGTTCCTCCGCGAAGCCCACCCGATGCTGATGACGCTGGACGAAACGGCCGACCCCGCGTGGCCCCGCTACCCGTACTTCGAGCACGCCGAGCCGCTGGTCTTCGACGAGACGGAAACCTATGTGGAGACCGACGCGCGGCTGTCCAACGGCGTCACGCACTCGTGGAATCACGGGCTGGGCGAAATCATCACCGCGTTGCTGGACAACGGGCTCACGCTGACGGCGTTCACCGAATACGACAGCGCTCCGTGGTGCGCGCTGCCCGGTCAGATGGTGCGCGAGAACGACAGTGAATGGCGAATGCGCGACGAGCCGCGCCGCCTCGCCGCGAGTTTCACGCTGGATGCCCGGAAAACCGGCTGAAAACGGACGCGCCGAAAGATCCTTTCGCGTGGCGGCCGCTGTTCCTAAGGTGCTCGGTATGCCGAGTTCCGATCGTCCCGTTGTCGCCGTCGCCGCTCTGGGCGGCACCATTTCCATGGCGCGAGCCGCCGGGGAGGACGGCGTCGTCCCCCGGCTCGGCGCCGCCGACCTGCTCGGCGAGATCGGCGCCGACCTGCCCATGGACGTCCGCGCGGAGACGCTCGCGGGGCTCTCCAGCGCGTCGATGGACTTCGCGACGCTGCTGCGTACGCGGGCGTGGGGTGCCCAGCAGGTCGAGGACGGCGCGGCCGGGCTCGTCGTCGTCCAGGGCACCGACACGTTGGAGGAGACGGCGTATTTCTTCGAGGTGACCTGGCCGTACGACGCCCCCGTGGTGATCACCGGCGCGATGCGCAACCCGAGCCTGCCCAGCGCGGACGGTCCGGCGAACCTCCTGGCAGCGCTGACCGTCGCGGCCGACCCGCGCAGCCGTCACCGCGGCTCGCTGGTGGCGTTCAACGACGACGTCCACGAGGCGCGCTGGGTGCGCAAGACGCATTCGAGCCACGTGGAAGCGTTCTCCTCGGCCCCCGCGGGCCCGCTCGCGCTGGTCGCCGAGGGCGCCGTGCACTACTTCCACCCGTCCGCGCCGCGAGTTCCCGCACTCGACGCGGTTTCCTACGCGGGGCTCGTGCCGGTGCTGGAGGCCGGGCTCGCGGACACCGGTGAGCTGCTCGACACCGTGGTCAAGGCGGGCGCGAAGGGCGTCGTGATCGCGGCGAGCGGTGTCGGGCACGTGTCGACCGGGCTCGCGGACGTCATCGAGCGGGTGCTGCCCGATCTCCCGGTGGTGATCGCGTCGCGCACCGGCGCGGGCACGACTTTCCGTGCCACGTATGGGTTTCGCGGTTCGGAGTCGAGCCTGATCGCGATGGGCGCGACGATGGCGGGCTGGCTGTGCCCGCGCAAGTCACGGGTACTGCTGCACACGCTGCTCGCCGTCGGCGCCGATCGTGCGGAGATCGAGCGTCAGTTCCGGCTCCGCGGCGATCTCTAGTCCTGGACTGGGCCGTTGAGCAGGTCGTGGTGGTAGGGCCGCATCTCGCGGCCGCCGTCGCGGTAGACGTGGATGCTGATCGCCGGGTCTGCGCCCTCGTTGCGCACCTGGTGCACGTAGCCGGGGCCGAACACCCGGGACTGCCCCGCCGTCAGCGCGTGCAGCTCGGTCACCGCACGGCCGCCGGGGGCGCGCCGGGCGACGGTCTCGTGCAGCTTGCCGCTGACCACGGTGAACGCGCCGGTCGAGAACGCGTGGTCGTGCAGGTCGGTCTGCTGGCCGGGCAGCCAGCTCATCAGCCAGATCTCCTGCCGCTCGTCGCGGTCGACGAGGGTGGAAAACCGCTGGTCGGGGTCGTAGCGCAGGAGGTGGCGCCAGCGATCGCGGTCGGCGGCGTACTCCAGCGCGACCCGCACGGGGTGGCGCAGGGCGGGGTTTTCGGGACGCAGCAGCGTGTTGTCCGGAACGGCGAACATGGGAGTCCTCAGAGGAAGAGATGGGTGTCTACGGGCCGGGGCTGGGGTTCACCGACAACACGGACACGACATGTTCGCGGCGGGCAGCATGGGGCGCGGGGTCGGCGACCCCTGCGACTCGGCCATACGACGCACGAACATGCCGGATATCTCAGCAGCGCCGGACGCCCCGGTCAACCCGTCTCGGATGCTGGACACATTTCTTGGTGACTGGTGGGGTTGGCGGGGCTCATGTGGCTTGTGGGCCGGGTCTCGGCTTGGCGCGGTGGGGTGGGGTGCGACCCCTTTGGTGCGTTGGCTGCACCGAGGGACGCCTTCGGTGCGTCGAGCGCACTCAGGGCGTCCCTCGGCACACCGGCGCGATGCCGCGAATGTCCCATTGCGGACGTTGAGCGTCCCGAACGGCGCGTTCGGGACAGTGCGGCACCGTTCCACGTCGCGAACGGAGCGTTCGCGACACCCCACCACCACCCACGTCCCGAACGGAGCGTTCGCGACGATCAACGTCCCCAGCGACGCGTTCGGGACATCGCGCATCCCCCAACCAGACCCGCGGACCACGCGCACCCAGAATCCTCAGCCCCGGGACGACCACTTCCCCAGCGACGCCCTCAAGACACCAACCGCACTCCCGAACCCGACCCCCACCAGCACTTCTCCACTTGTCCACACCCCTCACCCCCTGTGGACAACTCACCGTTTCGCCCCGGTCCCGTCGGCCCCCGGCGGTACGATTGCTGCGGGGTCGTCCCCCAGGGAGGGTGGGGGATGCCTAGGGGAACGGGACCGCCGGAGCGCAGGGGCCCAGGAGTGGCGAGGGGGTCAGTACCACTCGTGTTTCTGGGAGCGGCCCAGGAGTTCGGTGCCAGCTTGGCGGGGGTCGACGCCTTCGTGGCAGACGCGGTGCATGGCGTCGGTGATGGGCATGTCGACGCCGAGGCTCTGCGCCAGCGCACGGATCGACGAGCAGGACATGACGCCTTCGGCGACCTGGCCGCCCGCCGCGGCCTGCGCCTGTTCCAGGGTTTCGCCGCGGCCGAGGCGTTCGCCGAAGGTGCGGTTGCGCGAAAGCGGGGACGAGCAGGTCGCCACGAGGTCGCCGACACCGGCGAGGCCGGCGAAGGTCAGCGGGTCGGCGCCCAGTTTCGCGCCGAGACGCGCCATTTCCGCCAGGCCGCGGGTGATCAGCGTCGCCATCGTGTTCGTGCCGAGGCCGAGGCCCGCGGCCATACCGCAGCTCAGCGCGATGACGTTCTTGCAGGCGCCGCCCAGTTCGCAGCCGACGACGTCGGTGTTGGTGTACGGCCGGAAATACCGGTTGGAGCAGGCCCGCTGGATCGCGACGGCCCGCTCGTGGTCGGGGCACGCCACCACCGCCGCCGAGGGCTGCGCCGCGGCGATCTCCCTGGCCAGGTTCGGGCCCGACACCACGACGATCTCGCCGACGCCGACACGCGCGATTTCGGCGATGACCTCGCTCATCCGCTTGAGCGTGCCCAGTTCGACACCCTTGGCCAGGCTCACCAGGATCGCGTCGGCGGGCAACAGCTCACGCCACACCGAGAGGTTCGCACGCAGGCTCTGGCTCGGCACCGCCAGCACAACGGCCTGCGCGCCGTCCAGCGCCGCCGCCGCGTCCGAGGTCGCGGTCACGCACTCGGGCAACGCCACCGAGGGCAGGTACGACCCGTTCGTGTGCCGGTCCCGGATCTCCGCGGCGACCTCTTCGCGGCGCGCCCACATCGTCACGTCGCGGCCCGCGTCACCGAGGACCTTGGCGAACGTCGTCCCCCAAGAACCCGCCCCGAGCACGGTGACCCGCTGAACGTCCATCAGTTCTTGCCCCCGGGCTCGGTGTTCTTCTTGACCGGCGGCTCTTCCTGGCGGATCTCGGCCAGCAGCCGGGTGACCTCGTCCATCATCACCGCGGTCACCTCCTTGAGCAGCGACGCGCTGCGCGGGTTCCCGCCCCGGTAGGGCGAGAGGTCCAGTGGGTCCCCGACCAGGTGCGTCACCGTCTTGCGCGGGAACGGCGTGAACTTCTTCGTGTAGCCGTTGAAGATCTCGTGCGTGCCCCAGCGCGCGATCGGGATCACCGGGACGTCGTTCTGCAGCGCGAGCCGCGCGGCCCCGGTGAACGACTCCTTCGGCCACCCGGCCGGGTCCTTGGTGATGGTGCCCTCCGGGTAGATGACGACGACCTTGCCCTCGGCCAGCGCCTGGTGCGCGGCCTTCAGGCTGTCGCCGGCCGCCACCGACCCGCGCGCGACCGGGATCTGCCCGGACCCGACGAAGATCTTCCCGAAGATCGGCGTCCTGGTCAGGCTCTCCTTGCCCAGGAACCGCGGTACCCGCTTCTGCCGGTGCACGAACACCGCGTCCACCACCGGGTCCAGGTGGGAGATGTGGTTGAGCACCAGGAGCGCGGGCCCCTTCCTCGGCACCTTCTCCGCGCCGACGTAGACCCGGCGGCCGATGGCGACCAGCGGATAGAACACGATGGCGGCCAGCGCCACCCAGATGCCGCCCTTTTCTCGTACCGCCCAGTCCCGCCCGGCCAATTCTCCTCCTCCGACGTGCGTGTTCCCGGCTGGAGGAGATCCTCCCCCGCCCCGGTTCACGCAGTCCAGGGAGGGTGCACTCACACCCGCCCCTGCCGGTTTCGGGTAAAGATGAGGGAGTGGACGTGGACCTGATCGTGCCGATGAAACGCCCCAGCCTCGGCAAGTCGCGGCTGCGCGGCGCGACGGCCGCCGAGCGGCACGCCGAGCTGGTGCTGGCGCTGGCCGCCGACACCCTGGCCGCGGTGACCTCGGCCGCGCGCGTACGCCGTGTCCTGCTGGTCGCCGCCGAACCCGCGACGGTCGCCGAGCTCGCCGAGCTGGGCGTCGAGATCGTCGCCGAGCCCAGCGACGGCGGGTTGAACGCGGCACTGCGCCACGGGGAAAGCGTGCTGCGCGCCGATGATCAGGCCGCGGTGATCGGCGCCATGCAGGCGGATCTCCCCGCGCTGCGCGCCGAAGACCTGACCACCGCGCTCGCCGAAGCGGCCGGACGGCGCGCGTTCGTCGCGGATCGCCAGGGAACCGGCACGACGCTTCTGCTCTCCGCGCCCGGCGGAGCGCTCGGCCCGCGGTTCGGCACCGGTTCCGCGCGGGCACACGCCCACAGCGGCGCGATTTCGCTCACTGCGCCCGTGACGTCCTTGCGCAGCGACGTCGACACGCCCGCCGATCTCGAGCACGCGTGCTCGCTGGGTGTCGGGAAACACACGGCCGCTTTGCTCGGCGAGCCGTGTATTTCGCTTGGGTAATGATGTTCACCGGACCTTCATCGCTGCCTGCGCATTCGGGCGCGCCGTAGTGAAGAATGGGGCCGTGAGCACAGACGGCACCACCCCCGCCACGCCCCGGCGCAGGACTCCCGCGGCGAAGGCTCCCGCGGACGGGAGCGAGACCCGCACGAGCGCCTCCGCGAAACGCGCGACCCGCACGAGCGCCGCGAAACCCGCGGCGAAATCGGCGGCGGGCAAGGCGGCCCCCGCGAAACCCGCGGCCGCGAAGAACACCGCCGCGAAGAAGAACACCAACGGGAACACCAAGGCCGCGACGCCGAAACCGAGCGCGCGCACCACCGCCGCCCGCGCCGCCGCGGCCAAGCCGGGAACGAGCCGGGCCAGGAAGACGACCACGACGGCCCGCAGCAGCGCCGCCCCCGCCGGGCCGTCCGCGGCCACCCGGCCGGTGGAGGAGTTCCGCGCGATTCCGTCCGCGCCGCCCGCCGTCACCGCGCCGACCGCCGTCGAAA
The DNA here is from genome assembly GCF_042739735.1 of Amycolatopsis sp. NPDC059027. Taxonomy (NCBI): domain Bacteria; kingdom Bacillati; phylum Actinomycetota; class Actinomycetes; order Pseudonocardiales; family Pseudonocardiaceae; genus Amycolatopsis; species Amycolatopsis sp. NPDC059027. The sequence goes on from NZ_JBHYIK010000039.1 coordinate 83,232, forward strand.
CGCTGCCCGACGACCGGTACTTCAACCGCGAGCTGTCGTGGCAGGACTTCAACGCGCGGGTGCTCGCGCTGGCCGAGGACGAATCGCAGCCGCTGCTGGAGCGGGCGAAGTTCCTGGCGATCTTCGCGTCCAATCTGGACGAGTTCTACATGGTGCGGGTCGCGGGCCTGAAGCGGCGCGACGAGACCGGCCTGCCGGTGCGCAGCGCGGACGGGCTCACCCCGCGCGAGCAGCTGGCCTACATCGCCAAGCGCAACCAGGACCTGGTCGAGCGGCACACCGGCGCGTTCGAACTGCACCTGCGCCCGCAACTGGCGGCCGAGGACATCCACTTCGTCGGCTGGGCGGATCTGGAGGGCGCGGACCAGCTGCGCCTGTCGAACTACTTCAGCGAGCAGATCTTCCCGGTGCTCACCCCGCTCGCCGTCGACCCGGCGCACCCGTTCCCCTACATCTCCGGGCTGTCGCTGAACCTCGCGGTGACCGTGCGCGACCCGGAGGGCGGCACGGAACGCTTCGCCAGGGTCAAGGTGCCGAGCAACGTGCCACGGCTGATCCGCGTCGAGACCCGGCGCGAGACCCGCACCGCGACGTTCCTCCCGCTGGAGGAACTCATCGCGGCGCATCTCGGCGAGCTGTTCACCGGCATGGAGGTCACCGAGCACCACGTCTTCCGCGTCACCCGCAACGCCGACTTCGAGGTCGAAGAGGACCGCGACGAGGATCTCCTGCAGGCGCTCGAACGCGAACTCGCGCAACGGCGGTTCGGGCCGCCGGTGCGGCTCGAGGTCGCGCAGGACATGAGCGAGCACATGCTCGAACTGCTGCTGCGCGAGCTGGAGGTCGACCCGGCCGACGTCGTCGAGGTGCCGGGGCTGCTGGACCTGACCTGCCTGCACCAGCTGTCCGGTGTGGACCGCAAGGAGCTCAAGGACCGGCCGTTCGTGCCCGCGACGCATCCGGCGTTCGGCGAGCGGGAGACGCCGAAGAGTGTGTTCGCGACACTGCGCGAAGGCGACGTCCTGGTGCATCACCCCTACGACTCCTTCTCCACGAGCGTGCAGCGGTTCATCGAACAGGCCGCCGCGGACTCGAAGGTGCTCGCGATCAAGCAGACGCTGTACCGCACCTCTGGTGATTCGCCGATCGTCGACGCGCTGATCGACGCCGCCGAGGCGGGCAAGCAGGTCGTCGCGCTGGTCGAGATCAAGGCGCGGTTCGACGAGCAGGCCAACATCACCTGGGCCCGCACGCTGGAACGCGCCGGCGTGCACGTGGTGTACGGGCTGGTGGGCCTCAAGACGCACTGCAAGGTGTCGATGGTGGTGCGCCAGGAGGGTTCGACCATCCGCCGCTACTGCCACATCGGCACCGGCAACTACAACCCGAAGACCGCCCGGCTGTACGAGGATCTCGGCCTGCTGACCGCGGACCCGAGCATCGGCGCGGACATCACCGACCTGTTCAACGTGCTCACCGGCTACTCGCGCCAGGACACCTACCGCACGATTCTCACGTCACCGCACGGCATCCGCCGCGGCATCGTGCGCGCGATCGGCGAGGAGATCGAACTCGCCCGCGCCGGCCAGCGGGCCGGGATCCGGATCAAGTGCAACTCGCTGGTCGACGAGCAGGTCATCGACGCGCTCTACCACGCGTCACAGGCCGGGGTCCCGGTCGACGTCGTCGTGCGCGGGATCTGCGCGCTCAAGCCCGGCGTCGAAGGACTGTCGGAGAACATCCACGTGCGCTCGATCCTCGGCCGCTTCCTGGAACACTCGCGGATCTTCCACTTCCGCGCGGGCGGGACGCATTGGATCGGCAGCGCGGACATGATGCACCGCAACCTGGATCGCCGCATCGAGGCACTCGTGCGGGTCAAGGATCCCAAGCTGACCCGGCAGCTGGACGACATCTTCACCTCCGCGCTCGACCTCCAGACCCGGTGCTGGGTACTCACCTCCACGGGTGAGTGGACGCCCTTCCCGACGGACGGCTCCCAGGTGCGCGACCATCAGACGGAACTGGCGAAACGGCACGGAGCGGCTGGATGACCGCGGAGGTACGCGCCTCGGGTGCGGTGCTGTGGCGCCGCACCGGGGACGGGATCAAGGTCGCGCTCGTGCACCGGCCGCGGTACGACGACTGGTCGCTGCCCAAGGGAAAACTCGACCGGGGCGAAACCCTCGCTGCCGCGGCGGTGCGGGAGATCCACGAGGAAACCGGGTTCCACGCGGTGCTCGGCCGGTACCTGACCAAGATCGGCTACGAGGTGCCGTCGCGGAACGGGTCCGGCACCGTGCCCAAGACCGTCGACTACTTCAGCGCGGAAGCGGTTTCCGGTGGCTTCACGCCGAACGAAGAGGTCGACGAGTTGCGCTGGCTCGGCTTCGAAGCCGCCGAGAAGCTGCTCACCCGCGACACCGACGTCCGGGTGCTGCGGGACTTCTGCGCCCTGCCGGCGGAACTGACGACGGTGCTCCTCGCCCGGCACGCCAAGGCGGGTAAGCGGGAGGACTGGAACGGCGACGACGATCTCCGTCCGCTGTCGGACGCGGGCCAGCGGCAGGCGCAGGCACTGCGAGAACTGCTCGCGTTCTACCGGCCGGACCGGGTGCTTTCCGCGCCACGGCTGCGGTGCGTGCAGACGGTGCACGGGATCGCGGAGGATCTCGGCACGGAGGTCCGGCACGAGCCGTTGCTGTCGGAGGAGGGCTACTGGCCCGATCCGGTCCTCGGCGTCGCGCGGCTGCTGGCGATCGCCGGTGACGGCGGGACGCCGTTGATCTGCAGCCAGGGCGGGGTGATCCCGGACATCGTGAGCGCGCTGGCCGACCGCGACGGCGTCGAGCTGTCGGCGTCGCGAGGGGGTGTGGTGCCCAGCAAGAAGGGCTCGTTCTGGGTGCTGTCCTTCCTGCCGCCCAACGGTGACCACGGCCCGAAGCTCATGGCGGCCGACTACTTCCCCGGCGCACTCCCGGTTCCCGCCCCCACCGCGCACTGACGCCCCGGCTCGCCTTCAGCACCCCGGCCTCCGCGCGACAGAGTTATGACAGTGGCGGCTGCTGTACTGAGGCGGGCGGCAGGGCTGTGTGCTGCGCCGGGCTAGGGGTACGGCGCATCGCGGGGTGCTGGCCGGTCGGCTGCTGGCAGTGTCGCCAACAGTGCTTCGAGGTCCCCGGCACGGGGATCGCCGCGGGGGGGGGGGGCCCCCCCCCCCCCAGGGGCAGAAAACGCGGGCGACAACTGGCCCAGGGGGGGGGCGGCGGCTGGAGGGTGGGGGGGTTGGAGGTGGGGGTGGGGGGGGTG
>NZ_JBHYIK010000040.1:0-17308 GCF_042739735.1 Amycolatopsis sp. NPDC059027
CGTTCGAGACGATCAACGTCCTCAACGCGTCGTTCGGGACACCCCCCGCGCGCCTACTCACCCGTCCGCCCGTCGAGCCGCTCCAAGACTCTGTCAGGCCCCCGATTTCCGGGGTTGTCCACAGCTATGGAGCGGTTGTGGACAAATCCCGCTCGTCACGGCCGTCACGCCGGTTTTGTCGGGTCAGGGCGGTAGACTGGTTGCGGGGTCGCCCCCTGGGAGGGTGGGGGATACCCAGAGCAGGGCAGCCGTGGCCGCGAGTGTGGGAAAGCCCTGGTGGGCAAGGGAAACGAGAGTCAGCCTGCCACGGCGTCGGAGATCCAGGGGGCCACCGGGAGGTCGCGGTCCAGGCATTCGACCGACAGCCGGATCGTCCAGCGCAGGGCCTGCAGCACGAGCGAGTCGACCTCGTCCGGGGCCGCGTTCGCCAGCGCGATCTCGACCTGTTCCTGCGCGGCCGCCGTGTTGCCGTGCACCTCGGCCAGCAGCGTCCGCACGGCCGTCCGCACGGGCGGGTCGGCCTGGTCGATCGAGACCTCCTCGCCCGCCTCGTCGAACACCTGCACCTTCACCGGTGCGCTGCCGCCGTCCCCGAGCGTCGACACCATCGCGCTGCACTCGCCGAAAAGCAGCAGCATCAGCGCTTTCGTCTCGTCCGAGCGGGCCTGCGGCTCGGCCGACGTGGGCGCGACCTGGTCCAGCGCCTCGGCGTCCTCGCCGAGGCTGATCGCGACGAGCGCGCGCTGCGCTTTCTCGACGAGCCGCCGCTCGTCCTCGCTCCTGTCCGGGTCCACAGCCCCTATCAAACACCAGCATCGGTGATCGTGGGGATACCCGGAACCCGGCCCGGTGGCGTGCCCCTCACTCGGCCGCGCGCAACGCACCGAGCGCGAGGCGGCACAGCAGCTCGGCCAGTTCCTCGTCACCGAGATGGCGGTTGTACGGGGTCGAGTTGATCAACCCGAACACGGCGTGTGCCGCTGACCGGGCCCGTCGTTCGCTCAGCCCGGGTACCGTGTCCCGGATCGCGCGGACCCACACCTCGACGTACTGCCGCTGCAGGGCGCGCACCTGCTTGCGGTCACTGTCGGTGAGATTCGCGAGGTTGCGCTCCTGCACCGTGATCAACGCCGGATGCTGCAACGCGAAGTCGACGTGGAAGCGCACCAGCTCGGCCAGCACGTCCTTCGGCTCGCCGAGGCCGGCCCGCGCGCTTCCGCCGTCGAGCAGGTAGCGGCTGATCGAGTTGAGCATTTCGCCGAGGATCGAGTCCTTGCTGCGGAAATGCCGGTACAGGGCGGGCCCGGAGATCCCGACGGCGGCGCCGATGTCGTCGATGCCGACACCGTGGAAACCGTGGTGCGCGAACAGCTCGGCGGCCGCGGCCATGATCTGTTCGCGCCTGTTCGCCTTCGCGCCGTTCGCGAGTGGGGTGGGGTTCGCCGCCATCTGGTCATAGTAGGGCGGCCGGTTAACAACCGCTAACAAGTGACCACGACTTCCTGACTAGGCCATGCGGTTACGCGGTTTTCTAGGGGTTCCTCGTGGAGGACCCACCTGTAATGCTTCCTTCATGTAAGGCTGTCACGAAGGAGTGACTATGACCCGTCCCCTCATCCGCTGGTGCACGGCCGTGGCCGTCACCGCTCTCACCACGTTCGGCCTCGCCGGGACCGCGAACGCGATCCAGGCGACCACCTACGCAGCCCTCGGCGACTCCTACTCCTCCGGCGTCGGCGCCGGCGACTACGGCAACTCCGGCGACTGCATGCGCAGCTCCAACGCCTATCCGCAACTCTGGACCAACGCCCATTCGGGCACCAAGCTCACCTTCGTCGCCTGTTCTGGGGCTCGCACGGGCGACGTCGTCAACCAGGCTTCCTCAGTGACCTCGGGGACCACCCTGGTCACCGTGTCCGTCGGGGGCAACGACGCCGGATTCACCGACGTGATCAAGACCTGCACGCTCAACGACGACCAGACCTGCGTCAACCGGGTGAACCAGGCGAAGACCTACGTCAACGGCACGCTGCCCGGCCTGCTCGACAAGGTCTACGGCACCATCAAGCAGAAGGCGCCGAACGCGAAGCTCGTCGTGCTCGGTTACCCGCACATGTACAAGGTGCCGGGCTCGTGCAACGTCGGCCTGTCCGACACGAAGCGCTCGGCGATCAACTCCGGTTCGGACGCTCTCGCGTCGACGATCTCCCAGCGTGCTTCGGCCGCCGGGGCCACGTTCGTCGACATGCGCTCGCCGTTCAGCGGGCACGAGATCTGCTCGTCCGACTGGTGGCTGCACAGCCTGACCTGGCCGGTGGCGGAGTCCTACCACCCGACGGCGGCGGGGCAGTCCAGTGGTTACTACGCGGCACTGAAGGCCAAGATCGGCTGATCCTCGCCCTCGTCGCTGGACATCCGGGTTAGCAGTCGTTAACATCCGAGAGGAGTTAACGACTGCTAACCTGTCTGCGTCCGGGGGACGACGAGGGAGTCATGGACACGCCGGTACTGAACAGCTCCGCCGATCCACGGAGTGAAACGTACGCCCGCAGCGCCACCTCGCACGCCGAACTCGTGGAGGACCTGCGCAAGCGCCTGGACGCCGCGCGGCTCGGAGGCCCCGAGAAAGCGCGTACCCGCCACGTCGAACGCGGCAAACTGCTGCCGCGCGACCGGGTCGACACCCTGCTCGACCCGGGTTCGCCCTTCCTGGAGCTGTCCCCGCTCGCGGCCACCGGGATGTACGACGACGAGGCGCCGTCGGCGGGCATCATCACCGGCATCGGCCGCGTGTCCGGCCGCGAATGCGTGATCGTCGCCAACGACGCGACCGTCAAGGGCGGCACCTACTACCCGATGACGGTCAAGAAACACCTGCGCGCCCAGGAAGTCGCGCTGCACAACAACCTGCCGTGCGTCTACCTGGTGGACTCCGGCGGCGCGTTCCTGCCGCGGCAGGACGAGGTCTTCCCGGATCGTGAGCACTTCGGGCGGATCTTCTACAACCAGGCGACGATGTCCGGCCGCGGGATCCCGCAGATCGCCGCGGTGCTCGGTTCGTGCACCGCCGGCGGCGCGTACGTCCCGGCCATGAGCGACGAAGCGGTCATCGTGCGCAATCAGGGCACGATCTTCCTCGGTGGCCCGCCGCTGGTGAAGGCCGCGACCGGCGAGGTCGTCACGGCCGAGGAACTCGGCGGCGGCGACGTCCACGCACGTCAGTCCGGCGTCACCGACCACCTCGCCGACGACGACGCGCACGCTCTGAGCATCGTTCGCTCGATCGTGTCGACGCTCGGCCCCCGGACGCCGCGGCCATGGGACGTGACCCCGGTCGAGGAACCCGCCGTCGACCCTGCCGAGTTGTACGGCGTCGTGCCGACCGATCCGCGCGTGCCCTACGACGTCCGCGAGGTGATCGCCCGGATCGTCGACGGCAGCCGGTTCGGCGAGTTCAAGAAGGAGTACGGGTCCACTTTGGTCACCGGGTTCGCCCGGATCCACGGTCATCCCGTCGGCATCATCGCGAACAACGGCGTGTTGTTCGCCGAGTCGGCGATGAAGGGCGCGCATTTCATCGAGCTGTGCGACAAGCGTTCGATCCCGTTGCTGTTCCTGCAGAACATCACCGGGTTCATGGTCGGCCGCGCGTACGAGGCGGGCGGTATCGCCAAGCACGGCGCGAAGATGGTCACCGCCGTCGCGTGTGCCCGGGTACCGAAGCTGACCGTGATCATCGGCGGTTCGTTCGGGGCGGGCAACTATTCGATGTGCGGCAGGGCGTATTCGCCGCGTTTCCTGTGGATGTGGCCGAACGCGCGGATCTCGGTGATGGGCGGTGAGCAAGCGGCGTCGGTGCTGTCGACGGTTCGCCGTGACGCCATCGAATCACGTGGCGGCGAATGGTCCGTGCAAGACGAAGAGGCGTTCAAGGACCCGATCCGTGAGCAGTACGAGGCGCAGGGCAGCCCGTACTACTCGACGGCGCGGCTGTGGGACGACGGCGTGATCGACCCGGCGGACACCCGCACGGTGGTCGGGCTCGCGCTGTCGGCGGCGGCGAACGCGCCCCTGTCCGAGGTCAACTACGGCGTCTTCAGGATGTGAGCATGTTCGACACTGTTCTGGTCGCCAACCGGGGCGAGATCGCGGTCCGCGTCATCCGGACCCTGCGTGATATGGGCATTCGCTCGGTCGCGGTGTACAGCGATGCCGACGCGGACGCGCGGCACGTCCGGGAGGCACACACGGCGGTCCGCATCGGACCGGCCGAGGCTGCGAAAAGCTATTTATCGATCCCGGCGATCGTCCAGGCCGCGCGGGACACCGGCGCGCAGGCGGTGCACCCGGGTTACGGCTTCCTGGCGGAGAACGCCGGGTTCGCGCGGGCCTGCGAGGAAGCCGGGCTGGTCTTCATCGGCCCGCCGGTCGCCGCGATCGACGCGATGGGCGACAAGATCCGCGCCAAGGCGACGGTGTCGAAGGCGGGCGTCCCCGTCGTGCCCGGTGCGTCCGATGTGGACATTCCGGCCGGTGGCTTCGCCGAGGCGGCGGCCGGGGTCGGGTATCCGTTGCTGCTCAAGCCGTCCGCCGGTGGCGGCGGCAAGGGCATGCGGCTGGTGACCGAACCGTCCGAACTGGACGCCGCGGTCGAGTCCGCGCGCCGTGAGGCCAAGGGTTCGTTCGGTGACGACACGTTGCTGCTGGAGCGGTTCGTCACCACGCCGCGGCACATCGAGATCCAGGTGCTCGCCGACCAGCACGGGAACGTGATCCACCTCGGTGAACGCGAATGCAGCCTGCAGCGGCGCCACCAGAAGATCATCGAGGAAGCGCCTTCGGCCCTGCTGGACGAGGCGACGCGCGCGAAGATGGGCGCGTCCGCGGTCGAAGCCGCGCGGTCGGTCGGCTATGTCGGCGCGGGGACCGTCGAATTCATCATGTCCGCGCACGACCCCGGCGAATACTTCTTCATGGAGATGAACACCCGCCTGCAGGTCGAGCACCCGGTCACCGAGCTGGTCACCGGGCTGGACCTGGTCGAATGGCAGGTCCGCGTCGCGGCGGGGGAGCCGCTCACCCTTGCCCAGGAAGACGTCCGGCTCACCGGGCACGCGGTCGAAGCCCGGGTTTACGCGGAAGATCCCGCGCGTGGCTTCATCCCGACCGGCGGAACCGTGCTGGCCGTGCACGAACCCTCGGGCGATGGTGTCCGCGTCGACTCGTGGATGTCCGAAGGTGCGGTGATCGGCTCGAACTACGATCCGATGCTGGCCAAGGTCATCGCCCACGGCCCGGACCGCGCGGCCGCGCTGCACCGGCTCGACCTCGCGCTCGCCGACACCGCACTGCTCGGCGTCGGCACCAATGTGGCGTTCCTGCGCGGTTTGCTGGCCGATCCCGATGTGCGGGAAGGCAAACTCGACACCGAACTCGTCGATCGCCGTCTGTCCACTCTGGTCTCTTCGGCGGTGCCGGCGGAGTTCTTCGTCGCCGCGGCACTGGACCGGCTGCTGGAGCTGCAGCCGACGGGATCCATTGTGGACCCCTGGGACGTGCCGAACGGCTGGCGCGCCGGGGGTTCGGGCGGGGTGACCTTCCGGCTCAAGGCCGGTACCGAACAGGCCGTGGTGAAGGTCGTGGGCACGCCCGCCGACGCGACGGTCACCGTCGGGGACGGCGAGCCGGTGCGGGTCTCCGTCCGCCGGGACGGCGACGTGCTGGAAGTGCGGCACCCCAGCGGCTTCCACCGCTACCGGCAGGCCTGCGGTCCGAACAGGACGGTCTGGCTGGCCAGGGACGGACACGGATTCGCCTTCGGGGAACAGGAAAACGTGCTCCTTTCCCGTGGTGAGGCCGCCGGTGCCGGACCGGTCGCCAGCCCGATGCCGGGCACGGTGCTGGTCGTCAAGGTGGCGGCGGGCGACGTCGTCAGCGCCGGAACACCGCTGCTGGTCGTCGAGGCCATGAAGATGGAGCACACCGTCACCGCGCCGATCGACGGTGTGGTCAGCGAACTTTCCGTCCGCGTCGGCCAACAGGTCGCGCTGGACGAAACCCTTGCCATCGTGTCACCCCACGAGGAGAAATCGTGATCGACTTCCGCCTTGACGAAGAGTACGAGTCGCTGCGCAAGACCGTCGAAGACTTCGCGCACGCCGAGGTCGCTCCGGTGATCGGCGAACTGTACGAGCGCGAGGAGTTCCCGTACGAACTCGTCGCGAAGATGGGCGAAATGGGCTTGTTCGGGCTCCCGTTCCCCGAGGAGTTCGGGGGGATGGGCGGCGACTACTTCGCGCTGTGCCTCGCGCTGGAAGAGCTGGCGCGTGTGGACTCCTCGGTCGCGATCACCCTGGAGGCCGGGGTGTCGCTGGGTGCGATGCCGATCTACCGCTTCGGCAGCCAGGAACAGAAGGAGAAGTGGCTGCCCTCGCTGTGCGCGGGTGAGGCGCTGGGCGGCTTCGGGCTGACCGAACCCGGCGGCGGCTCGGACGCGGGGGCGACCCGGACGCGCGCCAAGCTCGACGGCGACGAGTGGATCATCAACGGCAGCAAGGCGTTCATCACCAACTCCGGCACCGACATCACGAAGCTGGTCACCGTCACCGCGGTCACCGACGTGATGGAGAACGGGCGCAAGGAGATCTCCGCGATCATCGTTCCTTCGGGCACACCGGGGTTCGAGGTCGCGCCCAAGTACTCGAAGGTCGGCTGGAACTGCTCCGACACCCACGAGCTGTCCTTTTCGGACGTCCGAGTGCCTGCGGGCAACCTGGTGGGCGACCGCGGCCGAGGATACGCGCAGTTCCTGTCCATTTTGGACGAAGGACGGGTCGCCATCGCCGCGCTGAGTGTCGGGCTGGCGCAGGGCTGTGTCGACGAATGCCTCAAGTACGTCAAGGACCGCGTCGCCTTCGGCAAGCGGATCGGGGAGTACCAGGCGATCCAGTTCAAGATCGCCGACATGGAGGTCCGTACGCACACCGCCCGGCTGGCCTACTACCAGGCGGCGTCGAAGATGCTGCGCGGCGAGCCGTTCAAGAAGGAGGCGTCGATCGCGAAGCTCGTCGCGTCGAACGCGGCGATGGACAACTCGCGGGACGCCACGCAGATCTTCGGCGGCTACGGCTTCATGAACGAGTTCCCGGTGGGTCGTTTCTACCGCGACGCCAAGATCCTCGAGGTCGGCGAGGGCACCAGCGAGGTGCAGAAGATGCTGATCTCGCGCCACCTCGGCGTCGTCTGAGCCCGCACTTGAAATGCCGTTAAGGCCACCTTACGGGCGTCAGATGCCCGTAAGGTGGCCTTAACGTACTGCGGTCAGAGACGTTCGTGGACGATCCTCGTCACGAGCGCGGGATCTTCGAGATGGACGTCGTGGCCGGTCGGCGTCGCGATGAGTTCCATCGCGCCGTCGGCCGCCAGCGCGGCGAGCTGTTCGCCCAGCCAGCGTTCGTGCGCGCGCCAGGTGTCCTGCACCGCCTCCGGCAGCAGATCCGCCATCGAGCGGGCCGACCGGGTGACGACCAGCGGGCCACCGGCGCGACGGTAGGCCGCGAACCGGTCGAGACGTTCGAAGGCGCGTACGACCGTGATGAGATAGTCGCCGAGCCCCGCGCTCATGTTCGCGAGTTCGGCCCGTAGCGCGGCGTGCTCCTGGGCCGCCCGCTCGGGTGCGAGCCCCGCGTACTGGCTGGGGTGAATGGGATTGCCGTGCCCGTCGAGGTTGACCGCGAGCGGGCAGTCCGGGTGCTCCGCCGCCCAGAGCGCGGCGATCATGCCGCCGAGCGAGTGCCCGACGACGGCCGGCCGCACGAGATCGAGGGAGTCGATCACCGCTGCGACGTCGGACAGCACCAGCTCCCACGACCAGGTCGCCGCGGGAGTCCGGCCGTGCCCGCGGAGGTCGACTGCGACGGGGCGGTACCCGAGCGCGCTCAGCCGCCCCGCGATCTCGGTCCAGTCCGCACTGGACCGGTCACCGCCGTGCAGAAGCACGATCGGCCTTCCCGTGCCGCCGTGATCGACGACGTGCAGTGGTACTTCCCCGTTGGTGATGGTGAGCGTGGGCATGCCGCAACACAATCATGCGCGACGGGGGCGGGGCCACGGAATTAGACGTGTAACCCCGGCCCGTATTGCGTGATGACGTTTTGGCGTCACGCAAAGGAGGGTTTCATGCGCAAGCGCTTACCGGCGGCCATGGTGGCCGCGGGCGCGATGGCCGGGGTGATGGGTGTGTCCGCACCCGGTGCGGAGGCGGCCCCGGCGCCGCAGTACAGACTCGTGCTCGGTTCCGCGACCACGCTGGAGTATCGCGGGATCAACGCGCACGGCGACATCATCGGTCTCGGTACCGACCCGTCGTCCCAAGGGCGGGAGAAAGGTTTCATTCTCAAGGCGGGTTCGAAGACTCCACTCTTCCTCAATGCGCCCGGCACCGGCCCCAGCCAGCGCGAGGAAACCAGGGCACTGTCCATCAACGACCAGGGCATGGTGGTCGGGCGGTACGGGAAGGTCGTGGTCTTCCCCGGCGGCGTGGCGGAGGTGCCCCGGCCGGTCCTCTGGCCGGGTCCGGGCGCCACCGGGACCGATCTCGGCGTGAATCCCGCCGGGACGGCCGAGGCTCTCGGCGTCAACAACAGGCAGCAGATCGTGGGCACGCAGGGCGGTATCGCGGGCACGCCGTGGTCCAAACAGGGTCCGACGGTGACCAACCTGCCCCTGTTCCCCGGTGGCAAGACTGGTGAGGCGCTCGCCGTCAACGGCAATGGAGTGGTCGTCGGCGACGCCGCGCAGGCCAACGGCGGCAAGGCCGCCGCGGAATGGGTCAACGGGAAGATCAGCTCACTCGGCACGCTCAACGGCGGTGGTTTCGCCGAGGCACTGGCTGTCAACAACGCCGGTCAGGCGGTGGGCGCGGCCAGCGCACCCGGAAGCCTGCCCAACCTGTTCCACGCGGTGTTGTTCAGCAAGGGCAAGGCGGTCGACCTCAACGTGCCGGGCGCCAACCAGAATGCCGCGCACGCCACCGCGATCAACAACCACGGTGACATCGTCGGCGACGACGGGGTCATCCCGCCCCTCGACCTCGTGGGAAGCGGCAACGGCTTCCTCTACCGCAACGGCCACGCGACCGAGCTCAACACGCTGATCGCGCCGCACCCGAACGTGCGGCTGGCAGGTGCCACCGGCATCAACGACGCCGGGCACATCGTCGGCCTCGCCGCGGTCACCGCGCCGAACGGGGCGCAGTCGAGCGTCGGCTACGAACTGGTGCCCATCCCGCCCAAGTAACCCGAACGCGTGGTGGGGGCGCGTTGCCGCGTCCCCACCCCCGGTGAACGCGGCTGAAATTCCGGGGAGCAACGGCTCGGCCGACGCCCACAGTTCGGCTGGACCAACTGTAAGAAATGCACGCTTTTAATGAAGGATGAATTGGCTGGTCCGAATGGGTTGACTTGCTTGAATCTCGTGCGCGGCGATTGGTCGATTGGTGACAATGTCGGCCGACGTCGAAGGGGGGCGGGCGGTGCCGCGCAAGGAAAAGCCGCTGGACGAGGGGGAAGAACCTCTGGTGCAACTGGCTGCTGATCTACGCCGGCTGAGGGAGTCGGCGGGCAGCCCGACCTATCGGGAACTCGCAAAGCGGGCGCACTATTCGGTCGCGACCCTTGCCACGGCAGCGGCCGGGCGCCGACTGCCCAGCTTGGCGGTGACCCTGGCCTATGTACAGGCCTGCGGCGGGGAACCGAGGGAGTGGGAACGGCGGTGGCGTGCCATCGCCGCCGAGCTGGTCACATCGGTGGAGCCGGCCGACGCCGGTTCACCTTACGTCGGTTTGGCGGCACTGCAGCCCGAGGACAGCGCACGGTTCTTTGGCCGTGAAAGCTTGGTTAGTGCGCTGCTGAACAGATTATCGCAGTTAAGTTTCCTCGCCGTGTTCGGCGCGTCGGGGGTGGGTAAGTCTTCGTTGTTGCGAGCTGGGCTGGTACCTCGGCTTCCGGATGCGGTCGTGTTCACCCCAGGCCCGCACCCGATGGGGGAGTACGCGCGGGTAACCGGCACGGCGGTGGGCCGCGACACCGTGCTTGTAGTGGATCAGTTCGAAGAGGTTTTCACGCTCTGCCGGGATCCACGCGAGCGCGCCGAGTTCATCACGGCGCTGCTGCAGGCGGCTACCTCCGAGGATGCCGACGGCTTGGGCTGCCGCGTCGTGCTGGGTGTGAGAGCCGACTTCTACGCTCATTGCACTGCCTATCCGGAGCTGGCCGATGCCCTCCAGAGCGCGCACGTGGCGGTCGGGCCGATGACCGCTGAGGAGCTGCGCCAGGCGATCACGAAACCGGCCGCGGGCGCCGGTTGCTCGATCGAAGGGTCCCTGGTCGCCACCCTGGTGGCCCAGACCGCCGGAGAGGCAGGAGTACTGCCGTTGCTGTCGCACGCGATGCTGGAAACCTGGCGACGGCGGCGCGGGAACACGTTGACACTGGAGGGGTTCCACGAGGCCGGGGGTATCGACGGGGCACTCGCGCAGACAGCGGAGTCGCTGTACACAGCGCTCAACGACGATCAGCAACAGCTGGCCCGGCAGATCTTTCTCCGGTTGACGGCGCTCGGCGAGGGCACCGAAGACACGAAGCGCCGGATCACCCGCAGTGAGCTGGACACCGCCGATGCGGACGTCACTGTGGTGCTCGACCGCCTGGCCGCGGCACGTCTGATCGTCCTGGACACCGACTCCGTCGAGATCGGCCACGAGGCCCTCATCCGTTGCTGGCCAAGGCTGCACAGCTGGCTGGCCGAGGACCGCGCGGGACTGCGGCTGCATCGCCAGCTGACCGACGCCACCGAAATGTGGGAGGGACTGCACCGCGACACCGATACGCTCTACCGCGGCACCCGGTTGGCATTGGTCCAGGATTGGGCCGTTGGCAACGCGGGGGCGCTTACCGCCAGGGAGCGGGAGTTCCTCGATGCCAGTCTTGCCGCCGAGGAGGCCGAAAAAGCCGGATCCCGTCGCCGGGCTCGCCGGTTGCGGCAGCTTTTGGCGCTGGTGACGGTGCTGTTCCTGGTCGCGGCCACCGCTACTGTGATCGCCGTCGACGCGCAGCGTGGCGCGATCCAGCAACGCGACATCGCCCTGTCAGGGCAGGTCGCCTTGGAAGCGAACACTTTGCGCGCGACCAACCCGGCGCTGGCCGCTCAACTCAGTGTCGCCGCGTCCCGGCTCACGGCCACCACGCAGGCTCGTACCAGCTTGCTCAGCACCTTCGCCACACCGTATGCCACCAGATTGACCGGCCACATCGACCGGGTTCAAGCGGTGACATTCAGTTCGGACAACCACATGGTCGCCAGCGCGAGTGACGACGGAACGGCGTGGTTGTGGGACGTCACCGACCCGCACCGGCCAACGGTACTGGCCCCTTTGGTGGGACACAACGACCACGTCCGGTCGGTGGCCATCAGTCCTGATCGGCGAATGGTCGCCACCGGCAGTTCCGACCACACGATCCGAATCTGGGATATCGGCAACCCGCGCTCACCCAGTGGGCTGTCCGTCCTCACCGGACACTCCGACGTAGTGGAATCGGTAGCGTTCAGCCCAGACGGGAAGACACTCGCCAGCGGCGGTGCCGACCGGACGGTCCGGGCGTGGGATCTGACCAATCCTCGCCAGCCGATCCCTGCCGCGACGATCACCGGGCACGCCAAAGGCGTAAACAGCGTGGCCTTCAGCCCGGACGGGACCACGGTGGCCAGCACCAGTGCCGATCGGACCGTCCGGCTGTGGAACATCGCGAACCGAGGGGAGCCCGTACCGCTGGGGATCATCACCGACCACACGGACACCGTCCGGTCGGCGGCCTTCAGCCCGGACGGCCACACGGTCGCCACCGCCGGCGACGACATGACGGCCAGACTGTTCGACGTCACCGACAAACACAGACCAGTAGCGCTGGCGACACTTCCCGGGCACACCAACGCTGTGCACTGCGTGGTGTTCAGCGCGGACGGACGCAGCGTGGCGACTGCGAGCTTCGACCATACGGCCCGGCTTTGGGACGTCGGCAACATACGGTCACCGAGCCTGCTGTCGGCGCTGTCGGGCCACAGCGATCACCTGGAGTCCGTGGCGTTCAGCCCGGACGGCCGCACGGTGGCCACCGCCGGCGACGACCGGACTGTGCTGCTGTGGGACATCCCCGGACCGACCCTCACCGGACACACCGACACCGTTCGGTCGGTCGCGTTTCGCCCGGACGGACATCTGGCTGTCACCGGCAGCGACGACGGCACCGCGCGGTTGTGGGATGTCACCGATCCCTATCGCCCGGTCCTCCTGTCCACGCTGACCGGCCACGCCAGTCCGGTCGACGCCGTGGCGTTCAGCAGGGACGGGAATGCGGTGGTCACCGCAGGGGACGACAACCTCGCGCGACTGTGGGACGCCGGCAATCCGCACGCACCGGTACTGCGGGCGGTCTTGTCCGGTCACGCCGCCAAAGTCGTCGCTGTGGCGTTCAGCCCGGATGGCCGCACACTGGCCACCGCAAGCCGCGACCACACTGTGCGGTTGTGGAACCTGACCGGCCCAGGTGTCCCCGTCATGCTGTCCACGCTGATCGGTCACGACAACACCGTCTACAGCGTGGCGTTCAGCCCGGACGGACGTACCGTGGCGACCGGCAGCTTCGATCACTCGGTGCGGCTGTGGGACGTGACCGATTCGAGGAACCCGGCCGCCCTGGCGAAGCTGACCGAGCACGCCGACAGCGTGCGGTCGGTGGCGTTCAGTCCGGACGGGGGCACGCTGGCCACCGGGAGCTTCGACCAGACCGTCCGGCTGTGGGATGTGACCGACGTGCGTCATCCGGCCGCGCTGGCGACGCTCGTCGGCCACACCAACCACGTCGTCTCGGTCGCGTTCAACCAGAACGGGCATACGCTGGTCAGCGGCAGCGATGACCAGACCGCCCGCTTGTGGGATGTGACCGACGTGCGTCGTCCGGCCGCGCTGGCAACACTCGCCGGGCACACCGGCCCGGTGGAATCGGTCGCGTTCGACCCAGCAGGGCGAACCGTGATAACCGGCAGCGACGACCACAGCGCCCGGCTGTGGGAGACCGACGTTGACCGCGTTGCCGCTCGAGTCTGCGAGGTCGCCCATCCCGCGATCAGTACTGCTGAATGGGATCAGTATTTTCCGGGGTTGTCTTATCATCCGCCGTGCGCGAAGTAGACGGACCCGGCACCCGAGCCGGAGCGCCGGGCCCGCCTGGCGGGTTCAGCCGATGATTGCTCCGCCCCACACGTCCCGGCCGGTGACTCCGTTGGTATCGGGGTAGAAGAAGTGCTGAAGACTACCGTCCTCGCCCTTGGCGAACAGGGTGATCTGGTTGGTGTAGACCGGTGCGGTGTCCGGGTCTCCCGCGATTCCGCCGCCCCAGCTGTCGAAGCCGGTGACTCCATGTTCGTCAGGGTAGAACCAATGTGCGAGGCTGCCATCGGTTCCCCGGGCGAATACGGTCAGCTGTCCTGAGAAAATCGTCACCCCGGGTTTGCCGGTGATTCCGATCCCGGTGGTCGTCCAGGTGTCACGGCCTGTCGTCCCGTTATCGGGGTAGAAGAAATGCTGCAGGGTGTTGTCCGAGCCTTGCGCGAATACCGTCAACTCGTCGTGGTAGACGGTCGCCTCCGGGTCTCCTGCGATTCCGCCGCCCCAGCTGTCGAAGCCGGCGACTCCGTGTTCGTCGGGATAGAACCAGTGCAGCAGGCTGCCGTCGGCACCGTGCGCGAAAACGGTCAATTGGTCGTGGTACACCACGGCTGTCGGGCGTCCGGCTACCGCGACGCCATTCGAGGCCCAGGTGTCCTGACCGGTGGAGCCATTGCCGTCGGGGTAGAACCAATGCTTCAGGCTGCCGTCCGTTCCCTGCGCGAACACGGTCAGCTCGTTGTGGTAAACGACCGCCGTCGGATCTCCGGCCAAGCCGCCGCCCCACACATCGAAGCCGGTGGCGTGGTTTTCGTCCGGGTAGAACCAGTGCAGGAGGCTGCCATCGGTGCCGCGAGCGAATACCGTGATCTGACCACTGTAGATGATCGCGGTCGGCTTCCCGGCGAGTTTGACTCCATTGGTGGCCCAGGTGTCGAAGCCGGTGACTCCGTGTTCGTCGGGGTAGAACCAGTGCCCCAGCGAGCCGTCCGCGGTGCGCTCGAAGTGAGCGAGCTCGCCGTTGTACTCCACGGAAGATGTCGCCGCCGGAGCGCTGTTCGTACGCGGTGGCCCCGGAAGGAACTTGTCGACGGCCGCTTGCGCGTCAGCGAGGAAGTTCCGGTAGGTGCCGAGGTTCTGAGGCGCGCTCTTGCAGGGGTCGAAGGTGTTCCACTGACACCAGTTCTGGGCGCCGCTGGAAATGACCCAGGCCGCCTGCGCGTTGCAGGTCTTGTCGAATCGGCATTCCGGCTTCGTCCACTCGGGATGGTAGTGGTCGTTGATCTGCCACAGCCCGTAGTCGGTCGACCCGCTTCCGTTGTGGTGCTCGGCAGTGGGGTTGCAGTGTGACTCCGCCATGCCGACCGCGACCGCGATGACGAAATGCTCCTTGTCGTCCTTGAAGCCCGTGTTGGGCGCGTTGAACGCGGCCTCGGCGCAGACGTCGGCCGCGGAATCGGCCGAGGCCGCCGGCACGGCGGTCAAGGTTGCGCCGCCGGCCGCCAGCACGGCGGCCAGCAGCAAGCCTGCGACGCGTCTCGTCGATAATCTGAACAATGTTTCTTCCCCTCTTTATCGCACTTGGACAGGAAACCGGGTAAGGCCGCGGAGCGTCGGGTTGGCGTCGAACACCGGATCGCCCGCGCGGCGGAGGTACGCACCGTCTCGCCAGGCAGCGTTCAGAAACGCGCGGAGCATGGTGCCCGCGACCGCGGCGCCGATGCAGGCGTGCGTGCCGGTACCGAAGGCGAGGCTGGGGCGGAAGGGCCGGTCGAAATCGAGGGCGTCCGGCGAGGGGAATCTCGCGGGGTCATGGTTGGCCGCGCCGAGCAGGGCAACGACGGTGTCGCCCCGGCGCAGCCGCACCCCGGCGATGACGGTACTGGCCACACACCGGCGGCTTTGCGCCTGAAACGGGTTGTCGAACCGGACGATTTCGTGAATCACCTTGTTCGATGGCGTGCTGGAGCGGATCCGGCGGGTCGCGCCCTCGTCGCCGAGCAAGGTGAGGGCGGCCAGCCCCAGCATGCGCTGCGCGGTGTTCAGGCCGGCCAGCAGGACCACCCGCAAGGAGTTCACCAGCACCTCGCGGGGAAGCGACGAGGGGCATCCGGCCGACGCCACCGCGCCGAGTACGCCGTGGCCGCACTTGGCGTCCAGGCAGGAATCGAGTAGCCGGCTCAACTCGGCGCGAGCCCGCCGGCCAGGCTCTCGGGTCTCCGGCCGCAAGCCTGCGTTCATGCTGGTCACTATCCGAGCCGACAGGCTCCATGTCCGGGGTAGCAGGTCGGCCGGAATGCCCATCAGCGCCACCATGGCAGCGGTGGATACGGGGATGGCCAGATCCCTGACGAGGTCGCCGCTCGTATCCGCGGCCATCGCGACCAAGCGTGACCGTGTCTCCGACTGCACAATCGTCGCGATGCGGCCGAAGTCCTGGGCGCGCAGGGCACCTGCCAATACCTTGCTGATGCGTGTATGGGCGGGGGGATCGAGGCGCTGGACAGTGATCGTGGACTCCGGGATGCTCCCGCCTGACCTGCGGTCGTCCGCGGCGAACACTTCCCAGTCGCGAAGCACTCGCTCACAGAGGTCGAAGCTGCTGACCACCCAGGAATTCAGGGCTTCATGCCAGGTCAGCGGCGCTTCGCCGCGTAGCCGGGAGTAGTAGTGGTAAGGGCTGGCGAGAAAATCAGGGTCAAAGGGATTCCACCAATTGCTCGCCGTTGTCGCAGGGTGCAGTGGGATATCGGCCATTTCTTCACCTTCGGGTTGGGAGAGGGCGCCGCCAGGAAGCAGTTCGTAACGGCGCCCTCCTAGCCCCGTGTCAGCAGATTGAGATGACTCAGTACCAGTGCTGCATCACATTCACCTCCAAACAATCACGCGATGGGCTGCCGGTGTATGGATGCCGGGCAAGCGGCGTCGGCATCGGTAGTTCGGTGGCATGTCGTGTTCTGTTATAGGGCAGAAACATTGTTTGTTGCCGGTCCCGGCCATCAGACAAACACAATGTAGACAAAGCTGTGCGGATGAGCGCGTACGTGGCTACGGCTGGAACGGCGTCGAGGGTCGCCGGCATCGAGGCCGGGAGCACCGTCACAGGTGTGGCGGCGCTGGGTTCTGTTTTCCCGGGAGGACACCGCCCGCCACCACTGTTCACGTGACGGAAAGTCATCTCACATGTACGCGGGGACATCATCAAGGCGGGTCGATGCCGCGACTCGCACCGGCCGACGTTCGCGCCGTTGTCCACACGATGTTTGTCTGGCGGCCGTCTACCTGCAGAAAACAACTCCTCTGCCCTACAACTGGTGTCGGTCTGGGAGCGAGATAGGGACGAGCCTGGCTCGCTCGCGTTCCCGGCCATTGGTGAGTCGCTGATTCTGGCTGACGCCAGGGACGCCGGCCCGAGGTCTCGTCAAGCCGGCGGAAGTCACGGCGCACCGCATCCAACCTGGGCGCAATGCCCAAATCCTGAAAGGAGCAAGATGTATAAGCCTCTGCTGCGGGTCACTGTGCCCGCCATCGCGGCTGGAGTGCTCGTACTCGCCGGAGTCACCAGTTCCGCCGCCGCGCCGATTCACCGGGAGGTCGTCCCGCTCGCCGCGCAAGTGAAAGGTGACGCCCAGGCCCACCCGTACGGTAGCCACGCGGAGAATGACTATCGGGATAGTGACAATGAGTGGAGTTCCACGGTGACAGTTTTCGACGGACAATCACGGTCGATCACCTTCTGCAACAATGGCACGCGGAAGGTGGGCGATTGGATGGGCAGGGGCACCTGGAGCTTCTACGGTGAGTGCTATGGCAACGGCGGTTACGGGGGAAATCACGTCATCGAGGACCGCTGATGACGGTCGACTGGCCGTAACGCCTCCGCGTAGACAATATTCGTGACCTGACTGGTTGCGCATAATCAGGGGCGATCGGCCAGAGCTGGGCGTGACGTCACCAAGGGGGAGGTGGGGGGGCGGCCGGGGGGGCCCCGGGCGGGGGGCCCGGGGGTTGGCGCGACCGCGTTGTGGTTTGGGAGGTATGTCTCCCGCACCAACAAACACAACACCACCGCAGGCGGGTGGGACG
>NZ_JBHYIK010000040.1:17318-37087 GCF_042739735.1 Amycolatopsis sp. NPDC059027
CGGGGCTTACCCGCACCGGCTTACAAATTTTCGGTCAGCTGCTGGGTGGCGATTACTGGGGGGCGGCGGCCCTCCGGGGGGCGTCACGACACCCGGGGGGGGGGGGGCCCCCGGCGGGGGCCCCACGGGACGTGCCGCGAGGTGGTGGCCGATCCGGTTGGTGATGGCCCTGTTTGGGCCATCACCAACCATCCCGAGCCTGCCGGAGGGTGAGGATGCCAAGGTGTCCGCAGCCGCATAGACGTTGGTCAGGCTCGTTGACGCTCGACAGATCTCCGCGGTCATGTAAAACAAGAGGCATGGAGCAAATCGTCATCCGTTCGGGTGATTCTGGGGACGCGGACACGCTGCTGGGCTTCTTCGACGACGCTGTCGCCTGGCTGGTCACGCGGGGTAGTTCTGGGCAGTGGGGGACCGAGCCGTGGTCGGCGATCCCGAAGCGGGTCGAGCGCGTGCGGGGGATGGCGGCCGACCCGGGGCTGCGGATCGCGGAGATCAACGGCGAGCCGGCGGGCGCGCTGATCGTCACCGAGGAATGCCCGGTGCACGTGCCGAAGGCCGAGGAACGGGAGATCTACATCGGGTTACTGATCACGTCGCGGCGGTTCACCGGGCACGGCGTCGGCGCGAGGCTGCTCGAGTACGCGCTGGACGAGGCGCAGCGCCGGGGCATCGACCTCGTCCGGGTCGACTGCTGGGCAGGCGGTGACGGTCAGTTGCAGGAGTACTACGAGGGGCAGGGCTTCAAGGCGACCGTGCGGTTCAACGTCGACGGCTGGATCGGGCAGGTGTTCGAGCAGCGCGTGGGGTAGCGGGAACGGGCGCGGGGGCGCACCATAGTTGGCAGTACGTCAACAACCTTGGAGTCAGGGCAGACGAAGAGGAGCCGCCATGGCCAGGCAGCCGCGTTCACTTACCGGGAAGGTCGTCGTGGTCACCGGCGGCGCGCAGGGGATCGGGGCGGCGACCGCCGCCGCGGCCGCCGGGCTCGGCGCCAGGGTGGTGCTCGGCGATCTCGACGACGTCCGCGCCGAGAAGACCGCGGCCGAACTCGGCGGTGATGTCGTGGCGCTGCGCCTCGACGTCACCGACACCGCCGGGTTCACCGCGTTCCTCGACGAGGTGGAGCGGCGCGTCGGGCCGATCGACGTCCTGATCAACAACGCGGGCATCATGCCGCTGTCCGCATTGGAGGACGAGGACGACGCGTCGACCCGGCGTCAGCTCGAGATCAACCTGCACGCGGTCATCCACGGCACACGCGAGGCGGTCCGGCGGATGCGCCCGCGCGCGGCCGGGCACATCGTGAACGTCGCTTCGATGGCGGGTAAGGCAGGGTTCCCCGGGGCGGCGACGTACTGCGCGACGAAGCACGCCGTCGTCGGATTGTCCGAAGCCGTTCATTTGGAACTGCACGGAAGTGGGGTGCTCGTGTCGTGCGTGATGCCGGGGATCGTGCGGACGGAACTCGCGAGCGGGCTCGGCGAGGCGAAATTCTTCAAGTCCGTCCGGCCCGAGGATGTGGCGCACGCCATTGTGGACGCACTGCGATTCCCCCGGTTCGACGTGTTCGTGCCTCGATCCCTGGGAACTATGGGCAGGATCACGCGGCTGCTGCCGCGGCGGTGGGGCGAGTCGGTCGCGCGGGCACTCGGTGCGGACCGGGTTTTGGCTTCAGCGGCCCATTCCGCGGCTCGCGCGGACTACGAACGCCGGGCGGCGGACAGCGCGCCGGGCGCGGATTCTTAGCTCGGACGGCCTAACCACTGTCCGAATTGGACTGCTTGCTTCCATGGACTCTGTTGAGTTGCCCGCCGCCGCGAGGCAAGATTGCCGGGAAGTTCGCACGGGCCCAGGAGGCAAGGACATGGCTTCACCACCGGCACGGCTCGCCGCCGCGGCGTCGAATGTCGTGGGCAAAGTGGCCCGCGGTGGGGTCGCCGACCTCCGGCCGATGCCGCGGGTGCTGATCGATCAGGGGCCCAACCGCTCGCTGTACCGGCTCACCCACGGCGCCGAAAAGCAGTCCGGCCCGCCGATCCTGCTCGTGCCGCCGCTGGCCGCGCCGGCGTTGTGCTTCGACCTGCGCCGCGGCTGCAGCCTGGCCGAGCACATGGTGGACGGCGGCCGCAATGCCTACCTCGTGGACTATGGAAACGTCGCCTTCTCCGACCGCCGTCTCGGTGTCGAGCACTGGATCGACGACGTGCTGCCACGGGCGATCCGGAAGGTCAGCGAGGATTCCGATGGGCAGGGCGTGCACCTGGTCGCCTGGTGCCTGGGCGGGATCTTCTCCCTGCTGACCGCCGCCGACCAGGCGGATCTGCCGGTCGAATCGATCACCACGATCGCCGCGCCCTTCGATTTCACCGCGATCCCCCTGATCGCGCCGTTCCGGCCGCTGATCGACCTCACCGGCGGGCATCTGCTGACCCCGTTCTACCGCCTGCTCGGCGGCGCGCCGTCGAGCATCGTCAGCCGGGTCTTCCGCGTGACCGGGATCAACAAGGAAATCACGAAACCCCTTGCCATCCTGAAAAATCTCGACGACCGCGACTATCTCGCGCAGATCGAGGCCGTCGATCACTTCATGGACAACATGATCGCCTACCCCGGGCGCACGTTCGGCCAGCTGTACCACCGGTTCTT
Organism: Amycolatopsis sp. NPDC059027; assembly: GCF_042739735.1. Lineage (NCBI taxonomy): Bacteria > Bacillati > Actinomycetota > Actinomycetes > Pseudonocardiales > Pseudonocardiaceae > Amycolatopsis > Amycolatopsis sp. NPDC059027. The sequence continues at coordinate 19,968 of NZ_JBHYIK010000040.1, forward strand.
CCGCGCGAACGATCTCGCGGAGGGCTCGGTGGACCTGGGCGGGCGGATCATCGCGCTGGCCGGCGTCAAGGTGCCGACGCTGGTGATCGCGGGCCAGAACGACACGATCGCCCCGCGCGCCGCCGTCGAACGGCTGGTGGACCTGCTGGACAACGCCCCGTCCGTGCGCTTCGAAACCGCGCCCGGCGGCCACCTCGGCGTGCTCACCGGCCGCAAGGCGCGACACACCACCTGGCGCTATATCGACGAATTCCTCGACGACCAGGTCTTGGGTTAACCTCCGGCCTCACTCCGGCGCGTCATCCGGGGGATCGAGCCAGGTGACCACCTGCTTGCGGGTCATCACGACGAGCACGATCGCTGCGAGCACGAGCCCGGCGACCGCGAGAACGGTGCCGATGAGCACGACGACCAGTTGCGCGATGACCACGACGATCTCCAGGAAGATCACGGTAGAGCGCAGCCACGGCGGGCGGCTCTCGAGCCGGACCGTGGATACCAGCAGCAGCACCGAGATCAGCACGCTGAGCGCGATCAGGAAGTAGGCGCCCGGCCGGACAAGCTGCTCGTGGCCGATCCTGCTCGCGATCGTGCACACCATCAGGCCGACGGAGAGCGCGTTGACGACGCTCTGGACGTACAGAACACTCCTGGCCATCTTGAGCTGCCCCGGCATCGGGCTGCTATCGCTCATACGCCTACGGTAACCGGATTCCCAGGGAGCGGTCCCGAGCCCGCGGGGTCCGTGCGTGCGCAAAGGCCGGGTAGTTGGCGGCTGGATGTGCTTGCCCAGTGCCTGCGCATGTCGCGAACGCGCCGTTCGGGACACAGCCCTGCCCACCAGGCAGGGCAGATGGCATTCACGGAACGTCCCGGAGGCGGTACGCTGGGGGAGGACGCAGGGCCGCCGCGTCGAGGGGGAGCATCTGACACCCGGGCGGCCGAGGAGCGGATACCGTGCTTGCGTTGTCCTCAGGGGGAATCGGGCTGGTTCTGGTCGCCGTGACAATGCTCGTGGTGGCAGGCGTGGTGACACTGGCCCTGCTGAAAAAGGTGCTCGACTCGCCGGAGCGAGAGGTCCGGGTCCGGGTCCGGGTCGCGGTGTTTCCCCGCCCTCGTATCGAAATCGACGCCAAAGCTGCGTCAGGCGGCGTGGACAAAATCTGATCCAGAACACGAAACCGCCCGGCCGCGCGTGTCCACAGAGGACACGTACGGCCGGGCGGGGTGGACCCTCCCGGGGTGGGCTATTTCAGCTCGGCGGAAGTCTTGCCGAGGACGCGGCGGGCGACGATGAGCTGTTGGATCTGTTGTGTGCCTTCGAAGATGTCCAGGATTTCTCAGCCGGATTTCGCCGATCTCGCTCACTTCGCCGTAAACGGCCTCTGAGCTGCGCTGATGCGTCTCGTTAGTTCTCGTCGTCTGTCGCTGCTCCCTGGCCTCTGACGGCCTGGAGACGGCCTGGCGGACCAGCCACACCTACCCCTGCATCCCGATACGAAGCCAGCACGCGGCCGGTGGTGCCGGGTCAAGACACGCTTCACCGTCTTGACGCGGTGCTACCGGCCGTTGTCACGATCCGGCGTCGGGATGGAGGTCTCTCACGACGGTGCGTAACGGAGATCGAGTCACGAACGACCCGTATGTCACAGTCGCTCGAAGAGGAGGCCGACGTTGGCTCTGGGGACCCGTGTGCCGCCGCCGCGCGGCGCTGCGCCAGGTGACCCGCTGGCGGCCGCACCGCCCGGCCGGCGGGCGAAGCGGAGCGGCAGCCCGCCGTGTCGGAAGCGGATGCGGCCGCCCAGGCGAGGGGCTACATAGGTGACAGGCGCGCCGCCACCGGCGGGGCGCCCTTGATCCCATAGAGCCAAATTCGGCAGAAATAGTTACGGATCTCAACTCATAGGATGTGTCCATGGCATCGATCCAATTCACCTTCAGTTACTCCCCGGGCAAGCTGGAAGAGTTCATTAAGAAGCTTCAGACAGTCGGCGCACCCGAAAAGATCTCATCCGAATATCCCAAGTCTATTGGTTTCGGCTCGTCGCATGCGCGTAGTTTCCCTGCTGCACTGAAGTACGCGGGACTACTTGACTCCTCTGGTCAACCAACCGAGGTATATAAGAAGGGGCTCCGCGGCGGATCTCAGGGACGTGTCTTGGTTGGCAAGGCAATAATGCAGGCTTACAGGCCGATGTTTGATACATATCCCGACGCTAACAACCATTCAGATTCGGATCTCGTGACTTTTGTCAAAAGTCATTCGGACTTTGATGAGGACAAGTCAAGACTGGTTGTTCGGACATTCAAAGTACTATGCAAGTTTGGTGACTTTACTGCCACGGGTGACGATGGCCAGGATGACGATGGCGACGATGGTGACGACTCAAACCCAAAAGGGGGCGCTCCTCGTCGACGGCATCGCGAAAATTCTGGCGGTGCTGTCGTCATCAACGTGAACATTGCCTTGTCTGTTGACGCCACAAGTGATGCTGCCGTCTATGACGCCTTCTTCGCGGCAATGGCGAAGCACCTGAAAGGCTTGATGGATGGTAGCTCCTAGGACGCCACGCGAGGTTGCCGATTGGGCGGCAAGCGCACAGGCCGATTTAAGCAGGCTTCTTGCAGTGCGTGAGACTTCAACGCATCGTGTGATGACGGTGACTGAGTCATACGAGAAGTTGGCTAAGTTAAACATCAAGCAAGACAAGTTGTTTCGCGAGGCACTTCAATGCGCAGAGCACGGGCTCTATCGATCTGCGCACGTCACCTCATTTGCTGCCTTAATGGATTTTATTCACGAATGGATCGCGGCTGACCCGGCGCGTCTCGTGTTAATACAGACGAACTATCCTTCGTGGAATATCAAGCAGGCTGCCGATTTCCGTGAGCAAAAGGACCATACAATTTTTGAAGTACTGAAGAAGCAGGGTTTGATCACTAACTCTATGACGAAGGCACTGCAAGGGCTGCTAGCCAAGCGAAACGAGTGCGCGCACCCGGAAGACTATGAACCCGGTATCAATGACACCCTCGGGTATCTTGATGAAATGATGAAGAGGATAGCCGCGCTGACGCCGTAACTCCGGGAACTTGCTCGCGTTGGACGTTTATAGCAGTGAATGGGTCCGTGTCCGAGTTTTGAATCGAAATTTTGGTATTGCATTCCGCGTGCTGTCGCTATGCTTACGTGAAATATGGACTTGGACGCTTTTCAAGGGCATGCTTAAGCCGTAATAGTGTCGACTTGTGAATACTTAAATTTCCCAAATTTGACGAATCGACCCACAGGACTTCCTTGCTCTCGCTGCTGGTGCGCAAGCTGCCGCCTACCGCGATGGCGCGGAAGCAAATCGAGAACTCTTGGCGGACCTCGCCGTCGTCGTAGGCAATTACGTGGTTGGGGTTGGAGTAGAGGCCGATCACGTCGATGACCTCGCATTCTATGCCGGTCTCTTCGTGGACTTCCCGAATTGCTGTCTCGGCTAGAGTCTCGCCGAGTTCCAGTTGACCGCCTGGGATGGAGTACAGGTCGTTGTCTGTTCGCCGGATCATCAGGATCCGGCCTTCGTCGTCCTGGATGAATGTCGAGACCGCGACTGCGATGCTGTTCGCTGCCGGGGCGTTCGGGTCGTTGTAGTAGTCGACTCGGGTCATGCTGCCTCCTAGAAGGTGGCTGGCTTGGCGAGGTTCCAGACTGACTCGAAGCTTTCCGAGTAGGTTTCGAAGAGGTCCCCGGCGGACAGTCGCCGCAGGTGGAGGGACGGGGCGTGGGCTCCTTGGAACCCGTAGACGTGCGTGTTGATGATCATTTCGTCGTCGAAGCGGAAGATCGAGTTGTAGAGGGTCGTGTTGTGGAAGCGCATATCGATCCCGGCGACGCCGACCAGAGGTCGGTAGGACGCCAACGCGTTGCGGATGCGGGCCGCGAGCGTTCCGTCGCCCAACTGCTCTTCTTCGCCGCGCAGGGCGACGCTGTCGCCTTCCGGGTCGCCGAACAACAAACGGATGTGAGCACCGGCAGAAGCTTTCGCCAAAAGGTCTTTGATGAACCGCGGGCGTTCGACCAGGAACAACGCTGCGTGTACCAGGATCTCGACGGTCTCCGAGGCTTCGTTGATCAGCCGGTCCCACAATTCGACGGGGATGGCGTGGCGGTGTGGGAAGACCTGTACGACCTCGGCGGCGGCCGTCTCGGCTTTGCGCTCTGGGGCCACCGAGTCCGGCCAGAGGTAGGTCTCCGACTCGCGCGCCATGGCGGCGATCTTGTGCCTGTGCTTGGGGTAGGGCGTCCGGTTCTTGGTGATCCAGCGCTCGACGGTCTTCTGATCGACGCCGACGGCCTCGGCGACCTGCTCCAGTGTCAGGCCGTTGCGCATTAGCGCGTCGCGCAGGCGTTCGTTCGGCACTCACACCCCTCGGGACGTGTAGGGACATCTTCGACGGTAGCAGGGACGTCCCTAGAGGTCCCGTCAGGTGGTGATCACGTCCCGCGTTCTGGTGGAGATTGGTGTCAGGCTGCCGGGTCAGGCCGGTGGCAGGACACGAGGAGATAGGCGTGACCGTCGAACCGCCGTCCGACTGCCCGGCTCGGACAAGCGGGCGGCACTTCTCCTGCGGTGTGGCATGACGGTGACGTGGGACGGGCTGGGGCTTCGCTGGACGGTGGATCCGGCTACCGAGGTGACGGTGGAGGAGACCGGGCCGCGCGCGTCGTGTCCGCCGGTTCTGGTGTTGGCTGGGGTCTGTGTGGTGACGTTGGTACCGCCGGAGGATCAGACGGCTTGGCAGGGGTGCGCGATGTTCCTGCGTCGGCTTCGGGACCAGGCGGACGAGCTGGCGAATCTGCTGGAGATCCGTGCGGAGGGGCGTGATCGTGTCGAAAGGTGAGCCGAAGACGCTGTGGGAAGCTCACGAGGTCGTGATGAAGCGTCGGCCTCGGGGCAATGCGAAATCTTCGGACTGGGTGGCGTTCCGGCTCGGTAACGCGCGGCTGTATGAGGCTGTCGCGGACGTTGACCGGGGTCATCATCACGAGGCGCTGTACTGGGCCGATTATGAGCAACGGCAGGCGGAGGAGATCCAGACGGGAGAAGCATAAGACCGCCCGGCCGCTGTGTCCACTGAGGACACTGGCGGCCGGGCGGGGTGGACCCTCCCGGGGTGGGCTATTTCAGCTCGGCGGAAGTCTTGCCGAGGACGCGGCGGGCGACGATGAGTTGCTGGATTTGTTGCGTGCCTTCGAAGATGTCCAGGATCTTCGCGTCCCGGCTCCACTTCTCCAGCAGGGATTCCTCGGAGTACGCCCCGGTCAGCTCGACGCACTTCAGCGTGATGTCGACGACCGAGCGGCCTGCCTTCGCCTTGGCCATCGAGGCCTGCAGCGAGTTCGGCTGGCGGTTGTCGGCCATCCACGCGGATTCCAGCGTCAGCAGGTAGGCCGATTCGTAGTCCGCTTCCAGCTGAAGGAACGCCGCGGCGGCCGCGTGCTGGGTGTTGGCGGGGCGGTCGTAGTCGATGGTGATCCCGGCTTCGGTCAGGATGCGACGGGTCTCCTCCAGCGCCGCCCGCGCGACGCCGATGGCCATCGCGGCCACCAGCGGGCGGGTGTTGTCGAAGGTCTGCATGACCCCGGCGAAGCCCTTCGCCGTGTCGATCTCCGGCGTGCCGAGCAGGTTTTCCTTGGGGACACGGCAGTTCTCGAATCGGAGCACCGCGGTGTCGGAGGCGCGGATGCCGAGTTTGTGCTCGACCCGCACGACCTCGAAGCCGGGCGTGCCCTTCTCCACGACGAACGACTTGATCGCCGCGCGGCCCTTCGACTTGTCCAGTGTCGCCCACACGACGACGGCGTCGGCGCGCTGGCCGGACGTCACGAAGATCTTCTCGCCGTTGAGGACGTACTCGTCGCCATCGAGGCGCGCGGTCGCGGTGATGGCCGCCGAGTCCGAGCCGCAGCCCGGCTCGGTGATCGCCATCGCGGCCCACAAACCGTTGAAGCGCTTGAGTTGTTCGTCGGTGGCGACCGAGCCGATCGCCGCGTTGCCGAGGCCCTGGCGCGGCATCGACAGCAGCAGCCCGACGTCACCCCAGCACATCTCGATCGTGCCGAGGACGACGTTCAGGTTGGCGCCGTTGCGATTGCCCTTCTTCGCGCCGTCCTTGTCGTCGCGGCGGACACCCGCCGCGCCCGCGCCGCCCTCGCCGGAGGAGTTGAGCCCGTCCAGCAGCGCGGCGAACATGTCGAGTTCGGCAGGGTAGGTGTGCTCGGCGCGGTCGTACTTGCGCGAGATCGGCCGGAACACTTCCGACGCGGCCTGGTACGCCTGGTTGATCAGCGCGCCGGCCTTCTTGGGGACTTCCAGGTTGATCATGAGTGCTTACCTTCCGAGAAAGCCTTAGAGGAGAACGGCGCCTTCCATCACGCCGATGGCGCGCAGATCGCGGTACCAGCGCTCGACCGGGTGCTCCTTGACGAAACCGTGCCCGCCGAGCAGCTGCACGCCCGCGTTGCCGATCTGCATGCCCTTGTCCGTCGCGAGCTTGCGGGCCAGCGCGACCTCGCGGGCGTAGGACTTGCCCTGCTCGGCGCGCGCGGCCGCGCGCAGCGTCACCAGGCGCAGGCCTTCCAGCTCGATCGCGATGTCCGCCACGGAGAACGCGACGGCCTGGCGGTGGCTGATCGGCTCGCCGAACGCGGTCCGCTCGTTGACGTAGGGCACGACGTAGTCGAGGACGGCCTTCGCGGTCCCGGCCGCCAGCGCCGCCCAGCCGAGCCGCGACAGCCGCACGATCTCGGCGAACGTCTCGGGCTTGCCGCCGCCGAGCAGCGCGCCCGCGGGCAGCGAAGCCTTCTCCAGATGCAGTTTCCCGGTCGCGGCGCCGCGCAGGCCCATCGCGGGCTCGGCCTCGATCGTGACCCCGGAGTTCGACGACTCCACAAGGAATAGCGCCGGTCCCCGGCCTTCGAGGTCGGCGGAGACGATGAACAGCTCCGCCTGCGCGGCACGCGGCACCAGCGACTTCACGCCGTCGAGCTGGTAGCCCTTCGGCGTGCGCCGGGCCTTGGTGGCGGGCTTGAAGGGGTCGAACAGCGGGGCGCGTTCCTGCAGCGCGAGCGCGGCCGCCGGGACGTGCTCGGTGGCGAACGCGGGCACGTAGTCGGCCTGCTGCTGCTCGTCGCCGTAGGAGACCAGCGCGGTGCTCACGGCCGACGGCGCGAGGACGGCGACGGCGAGCCCGAGGTCGCCGTGCGCGAGCGCCTCCGCGACGAGCGCGTTGGTGACGACCGAGCGTTCGGTGCCGACGCCGCCCAGCTCCTCGGGGATCCCGACGAGGCTGATGCCCAGCTCGGCGGCCCTGCTGAGCAGGCCCTCCGGCGCCGCGAGCTTCGCATCGGCGTCCGCCGCGGCCGGGCGCAGCTGCTCGGCCGCGAACTCGGTGACGGTCTCGACGATGAGCTGCTGATCCTCGCTCGGGGTGAGGTCGAACAGGCCCTTGTCGGACGTCGGCGCGAGCCGCGCGGGCTTGCCGAGCCGCTGCGCCGCCTGGAACGAACGGGTGGCCGCGCCCGCGACGCGGAAGCCGTTCCTCGTCCCCGCGGTGACGAGGTTTTCGACGGGCTTGCGCAGCCCGGCCTTGTCGATGACCTTGCTCCCGGCCAACCGGGTGAGCGCGGCCAGGCCGAAGCCCATCGCGTCTCGTTTCCTTGGCGCAGCCATGGTGGCCCCTCCATCTCGCTACCTACTCGTGAGTAGGTTAGCGGTCCGGGGCGGTTCGTGCCAGCGGTGCCCCTCGATTCGGTGGCCGGACTCACCCGGAAGCTCACCTGGTGCGGACCCGGGGGACCAAATGTTCACTCCCGCTTGTCCGTTTGTCCTGGCTGCCCGGAACCGGTTCTTCCCGGCGATAACTTGCGACCGAAAGCGGTTTCATCCTGCGTCGGAGGAATGAATGAGCGACTCCCTGCCTGTCGTACTGGTGCACGGTTTCTGGCACGGCAGCTGGTGCTGGAGCCCGGTGGCCGAGCAGCTGGCCGCCCGCGGGATCCAGTCGGTCGCGGTCGACCTCGAAGGGCACGGGCTGCGCGGCCCCGCACCGCGCGCCCGCTGGGCGCGGCCGTTCGACGCGGAGGCGTTCGCCACCGAACCGTCCCCGGTCGCTTCGGTCACCGCGTCTTCAGCGGCGGCCGACCTCGCCGACCGGATCCGGGCGATCGGCGCGGGCCGGCCGTGTCTCGTGGTCGCGCACAGCGCCGGTGGCGTGGTCGCGACCGCGTTGGCGGAACTCGCTCCCGAACTCGTGGGCGGGCTGGTCTACGTGGCCGCGCTCGCGCCGGTGAACGGGATGTCCGCGTGGTCGTACCTCGGCAGTCCGGAAGCCGCCGGTGAGAAGTTGTCTCCGCTGCTGGTGGCCGATCCGGCGGTGATCGGCGCCGCGCGCGTCGACTTCCACGATCCGGACCGGCGGGATCAGATCAAGGAGGTCTTCTACGGCGATGTCGACGACCGCACGGCGGACGCCGCCATCTCCATGCTCACTCCGGACGGCCCGGCCGGAATCCCCCGTGAGGAACTGACCGTGACGGCGGAGCGCTACGGCAGCATCCCGCACTCGTACGTGACCTGTACCCAGGACTACGCCATCGCGCCGACGCTGCAACAGCGTTTCATCAAGGAGATCGACGCCGTGTCGGCGTCCCCGACGGTCGTCACGGAACTCGATTCCTCCCACTCGCCCTTCCTGTCCCAGCCCGCCGTGCTCGCCGAACTGATCGCCGACGCCGCGACCGCACGTCACGGCTAGTCGGCCCGAAGCTGACGACGCCGCTCCGACCAGCGGAGCCGCTCGAAGGCGATGAGTCCGAGGACGGTTCCCGTGGCGATCACGAGCGTCACGGCCGCGGGGACGTGTTCGAGCAGCGGGGTCACCGCGGGCAACGCCGCGGCGAGCACCAGGCGCTGCACGTTCCACCGGCCGAGGTTGCGCCTGCGCAGGGCGCTCAGCGTGCACAGGTAAAGCGCCAGCCCGCCGGTCAGCGCCCAGATCGGGACGCCGTGCAGCGCCTCACCGGGGTGGTGGTGCTCGGTGTCGGCGAGGTACAGGAACGCCTTCTTGAGACCGAGCGCGACGAGCACGATCCCGGCGATGAGCGGCAGGTGCAGGAACGTGTACGAGTCGGTCGCGAGTTTCGCGCGCTCGATGCCGGTGGCACGGGTGAGCCGGCGTTCGGAAACCCAGGCCACGACGTCGAAGTACGTCCACCACATGCCCGCGGCGAGCGCGAGCCCGCAGATCGCTGCCCCGGCGACGAGCCACGACATCGGCAGTGCGCCGATCCCGATACCGATGGCCACAATGGACTCCCCGAGCGCGATGATCACGATGAGCCCGAAGCGTTCCGCGAAATGCGCGGGGGAGTTCAGCCGCCAGCCTGCCGGGCCGGCGAGGTAGACGTTGAGGTAGTCGACGGCGAGCGCGATGACCCAGACGCCGAGTTGCCACGGGCCGTGCAGGAACGCCGCGAACGCCAGCAACGCCACGCTCGGCAGCAGGCCCGCGAGCATCCGCAGCAGGACGCGGCGGAGCGCGGCGTCGTGCCGTGCGGCCCCGAGGTAGGCGACTTCTTGGAGCAGCCGCACGGCGAAATAGCAGACGACGAACAACAACGGGGCGTACAGCCCGCCCGGCTGGTCCGTGAACGCTTCGGGGATCGTCAGCGACACGAGGAACATCACCGCCATCGCGGCGAACATCGCGAGCCGGGCGATGCCGTGGTCGACGTGGATCGTGGTGCCCAGCCAGGCATAGCTGCACCAGCACCACCACAGCACGGCGAGCATCGCCATGCCCTGGCCGATCCCGAGCAGGCTCAGGTGATTGGCCATCAGCTGTGTCGTCTGGGTGATCGCGTAGACGAACACGAGGTCGAAGAACAGCTCCAGGCTGGAGACCCGGTGCTCCTCGTCCTCGGTCACCAGATGCAGTCGGCGTCTCGTGGGCACGGCGCATGTTCGCACGGACGCGGGCCTCCCGAGGCGACTTTCACCGAGAGGTAACGGACGAAAATCGGATGCGCGAAAGGCGGCGCGTGCGTCAGGTTTTCCCGTCGGGATGGCCGCACGTCGAGCGGGCACTGTCCGATGTGGCCGGTCCGGTCAGCTCGGTCGGCTGAGTCCCAGCACGGCGTGCAGGAGTGCGCTCAGTTCGGCTTCGAGGTTCGGGCGGTGCGCGACGCGGCGGGTCCTGGTCAGGTCGTTCGCGATGGTCAGCGCCGCGTGCACGGTGATCTTCACTTCCCGCGCGGGAAGCTCCGGTCGCACGGCCGAAAGCAGCGATACCCAGCGCGCGACGTAGTCCCGTTGTACCCGGAGCAGTCCGGCCCGGTCGCGGTCCGGGATGCTCGCCCGGTCGGCCGAGAACGCGACATGCAGTTCGGGAGTGTGCAGCAGGGTGTGCACATAGGACGCGGCGAGCCTGCGCAGCGCGTCCCGTTCGTCGGCCGCGCGTAACGCCTCTTCGGCGGCGACGGCGAGCCGGTCGCCCGCGCGGTGCCCGATCGCCACGAGCAGCGCGCCCTTGCTCGGGAAGTGCCGGTACACGCTGGGCCCGGCGATCCCGGCGGCCGAGCCGATGTCCTCCATGCTCACCGCGCGGAACCCGCGGTCGGAAAACAATCGGGTCGCCTCCGACAGCAGTTGCTCGCGTCTCGAAGGCGTGCCGAGCACGGCCAGCGGTGGCGGTTCCTGGGCCGCGCCCGCCGCGGGCAGTGTGGTGTTGAGCACAGCGAGCGCCCGCTCGACGAGCAGTTGCGCGAAGCGTTTCTTCGCGACCGTCGTGTGGTGGACCGACACGCTGCCGAACACCGACAACGTCGCCCAGCACAACAGCTCGGCATCCTCCGCGGCCAGGTCGGGGCGGACCCGGAGCAGCGTTTTGCTCCACGCCGCGAGCAGCGCGCCGGAGCGCTTGCCGATCTCGCGCTGGTCGTCCCGGGGCAGGTGACGGCCTTCCCAGCGCCACAGCGCGGCGATCTCCCGACGCTCCACCGCCTGTGTCGCCAGCACGGTGAGCAGGCCTTCGAGCTGGTCGACGGCCGATTCGGCGTCGGACAGCGCTTCGGCGGTCGCAGCCTCCATGTCGTCGATCCCGGCCAGCACGACGTAGGCGAGGATCGCCTGTTTGTCCGCGAAATGCCGGTAGAGCGCGGGCCCGGTGACGCCGCCCGCGGCCGCGATGTCGTTGATCCCGACGCCGTGGAACCCCCGCTCGCGGAACAGTTCCGCGGCGACCGCGGCGAGCTGCGCCTTGCGGTCGCGCGGCCTCCTGGCGCGTGCCTGCCGGGGTGAAGGTGACGTCATGGTGAACCGACGATAGCGCGTCATGGGTAGGACACAACCCATTGACACCATGGGGTTACTCGGGCATATGTTAATCGGCATTAGCACCTACCCGGCAGTATGATCCAGGTGCGGATACAACGAAGTACCAACCACGCCCTGCGCGGAGGAGTGTTCAGTGAGTAGCGAGGCCTACATCTACGAGGCGATTCGCACGCCTCGCGGCAAGAACAAGGGTGGTGCCCTGCACGGCACCAAGCCGGTCGACCTCGTGGTCGGCCTGATCAACGAGCTGAAGGTCCGCCACCCGAACCTCGACCCGGCGGCGATCGACGACATCGTGCTCGGCGTCGTCTCCCCGGTGGGCGAGCAGGGCGCGGTCATCGCCCGGACCGCCGCGCTGAACGCGGGCCTGCCCGAGACCGTCGCGGGCGTGCAGCTCAACCGCTTCTGCGCCTCCGGCCTGGAAGCCACCAACACCGCCGCGCAGAAGGTCGCCTCCGGCTGGGACCAGCTGATCATCGCCGGTGGTGTCGAGTCGATGTCGCGGGTGCCGATGGGCTCGGACGGCGGCGCGCTGTTCATGGACCCGGCCACCGCCTACGACAACTACATCGTCCCGCAGGGCACCGGCGCCGACCTGATCGCGACGATCGAGGGCTTCTCCCGCGAGGACGTCGACGCCTGGGCCGTGCGCTCGCAGGACAAGGCCGAGGCCGCCTGGTCCGGCGGTTACTTCGCGAAGTCCGTCGTACCGGTGAAGGACATCAACGGCGTCACTGTGCTCGACCACGACGAGCACCGCCGCCCCGGCTCCACCATCGAAGGCCTCGGCAAGCTCAAGCCCGCCTTCGCCGGCATCGGCGAGCTGGGTGGCTTCGACGCCGTCGCGCTGCAGAAGTACCACCAGGTCGAGAAGATCAACCACGTCCACACCGGCGGGAACTCCTCGGGCATCGTGGACGGCGCCGCGCTCGTGCTGGTCGGCAACGAGCAGGTCGGCAAGACCTTCGGCCTGACCCCGCGCGCCCGCATCGTGGCGACCGCGTCGATCGGCTCCGAGCCGACGATCATGCTCACCGGCCCGACCCCGGCGACCCAGAAGGTCCTCGACAAGGCCGGGCTGACCCCGGACGACATCGACCTGTGGGAGCTCAACGAGGCCTTCGCCTCCGTCGTGCTCAAGTGGATCAAGGACCTGAACCTGCCGGAGGAGAAGGTCAACGTCAACGGCGGCGCGATCGCGATGGGCCACCCGCTTGGCGCCACCGGCGCGATGCTGGTCGGCACCGTGGTGGACGAGCTGGAACGCCGCCAGGCGCGCCGCGCGCTGGTGACGCTGTGCATCGGCGGCGGCATGGGCGTCGCGACCATCATCGAGCGGGTCTGAGGGATCTGAGGACAAGACATGGCTGAAGCGAAAACCATCCGCTGGGAACAGGACGCCGACGGCATCGTCGTGCTGACCCTGGACGACCCCAAGCAGTCCGCGAACACGATGAACGCCGACTTCCGCGAGTCGCTCGGCGTGGTCGTCGACCGGCTGGAGTCCGAAAAGGACACCATCACCGGTGTCGTGCTGACCTCGGCGAAGAAGACCTTCTTCGCCGGTGGCGACCTCAAGGACCTGATCCAGGCGCAGCCGGAGCACGCGGCCGAGATCACCAAGAGCAGCTCCCTGATGAAGGGGCAGATGCGCCGGCTCGAGCAGCTCGGCAAGCCGGTCGTCGCCGCGATCAACGGCGCCGCGCTCGGCGGCGGTCTGGAGCTGGCGCTCGCGACGCACCATCGCATCGCGGCCGACGTCAAGGGCAGCCAGATCGGCCTCCCCGAGGTCACCCTCGGCCTGCTCCCCGGCGGCGGTGGCGTGGTCCGCACCGTCCGCCTGCTCGGCATCCAGAGCGCGCTGCTGAACGTCCTGCTGCAGGGCCAGCGGCACCGCCCCGCCAAGGCTCTCGAACTCGGTCTGGTGCACGAACTCGTTGGCACCGTTGAAGAACTGGTGCCCGCGGCGAAGGCGTGGATCAAGGCCAACCCCGAGGGCGGCGTCCAGCCGTGGGACGTCAAGGGCTACAAGATCCCCGGTGGCAGCCCGTCGAACCCGAGCTTCGCGGCGAACCTGCCCGCGTTCCCGGCGAACCTGCGCAAGCAGATCAAGGGCGCGAACATGCCCGCGCCGCGCGCGATCCTCTCCGCGGCCATCGAGGGTGCGACGGTCGACGTCGACACCGCGCTGCTGGTCGAGACGCGCTACTTCATCAGCCTCGCCACCGGCCAGGTCGCGAAGAACATGACGAAGGCGTTCTTCTTCGACCTGCAGACCATCAACTCCGGCGGCTCCCGTCCGGACGGTTTCGAGAAGTACACCGCCAAGAAGGTCGGTGTCATCGGCGCCGGGATGATGGGCGCGGCGATCGCGTACGTCTCGGCGAAGGCCGGGATCGACGTCGTGCTCAAGGACGTCACGCAGGAAGCCGCCGAAAAGGGCAAGGGCTACGCGGTCAAGCTGGAGGAGAAGGCACTCTCCCGCGGCAAGACCACGCAGGAGAAGTCGGACGCGCTGCTGGCGAAGATCACGCCGACCGCCAAGGCGGAGGACTTCGCCGGGGTCGACTTCGTGATCGAGGCCGTGTTCGAGAGCGTCGAGCTCAAGCACAAGGTGTTCCAGGAGATCGAGAGCGTCGTCAACCCGGACGCCGTGCTCGGCTCGAACACCTCGACGCTGCCGATCACCTCGCTCGCCGAGGGCGTGCAGCGGACCGAGGACTTCATCGGCATCCACTTCTTCTCGCCGGTGGACAAGATGCCGCTGGTCGAGATCATCTGCGGCGAGAAGACCTCCCCGGCCACGCTGGCGAAGGTCTTCGACTACACCCTGCAGATCAAGAAGACGCCGATCGTCGTCAACGACAGCCGTGGCTTCTTCACCTCGCGCGTGATCGGCACCTTCATCAACGAGGCCGTCGCCGCGCTGGGCGAGGGCGTCGAGCCGGCGTCGATCGAGCAGGCGGGTTCGCAGGCCGGCTACCCGGCGCCGCCGCTGCAGCTGATGGACGAGCTGACCCTGACGCTGCCGCGCAAGATCCGCAAGGAGACCCGCGAAGCCATCGAGGCGGCCGGTGGCACCTGGACGGCGCACGCCTCCGAGGCCGTCATCGACAAGATGCTCGACGATTACGACCGCAAGGGCCGGTCCACCGGCGCCGGGTTCTACGAGTACGACGAGGCGGGCAAGCGGACCGGGCTGTGGCCGGGGCTGCGGGACGCGTTCAAGTCCGGTTCCGCCGACGTCCCGTTCGAGGACCTCAAGGAGCGGATGCTCTTCGCCGAGGCGCTCGAAACGGTGAAGTGCTTCGACGAGGGTGTGCTGACCTCGGTCGCGGACGCGAACATCGGGTCGATCTTCGGCATCGGGTTCCCGGCCTGGACCGGTGGTGTCATCCAGTACATCAACCAGTACTCCGGTGGCCTGCAGGGCTTCGTCGACCGCGCCCGCGAGCTGGCCGAGCGCTACGGCGACCACTTCACCCCGCCACAGTCCCTTGTGGACAAAGCGGCCAAGGGTGAGATCTACGAATAGCCCGTTAGTCCGATAGGACGCACCGAAGGGCCCGTCTCGCACTTCACGCGAGACGGGCCCTTTCGTTAACCCTTGTGGCATAACGGCATTCGTATACCTGAGCGAGATCGTTCCCGCCGATAACGGAACGCCCCCTTGTCGGCGCAGATGACGAACCGCGCTCCCGGCGCGCGAGACGGCTGTGACCATCCCGCATGACGCCGGATGCGGTATGGCGCGAGAACACCGCGATCCACACCTTCGTCCGGACACCAGGCAGACCAACAAGTACATCGAGGGCGTCACCGGCACGATCGACTACGGCGGTGACATCGGCCGCAACGTCGCGGACGCTTCACGACACCGGTTGCGGCTCCGCGATCGGCGCGCCGTCGCAGCTACCGACAGCGGGCTGCCCGGTCTCGAAGAACCGCACCACCTTGCTCGCGCACGGAAGGTTTATCAGCGATCCGTGTGCGTCGTCGTCCACGGTCAGCACCGAGCCACCCACGCGCTGCCGCATGTCGAGCGCACCTTGGTAGGGCGTCACGGACTCGTAGCGGTGCGCGATGAGCTGCAGCCGGCTGTGGCCGCGCCGGTAGTCCACGTTTTTTCCGGCGTACGGCCAGTTCACGCAGCTGCCGGAGTAGACGGGCTCGCTGCCGGTGGTGGCCACCGGGTACTGCGCCCGCAGCTTGGTGAAGCCGCGCCACATCTCTTCCAGATCACGCGTACCGGTGGCATCGGCGCAGTTGACCGCGTGCTGCACGAACCCGTTCAGCGTGGTCGGGCGTTTCTCGTCCCAGCTCAGTCCCGTGGTGGCCGCGTTCGAATCGCCCGGGTCCGCGGGCGGGTTCTTCCCCGCGCGTAGGGCGGCGAGCGCCGACGCGGCGTACCCCCAGCGCGTCGAAGTAGTACTCAGCTGGCTGGCCACCCAGATCCCGTCCACGGTGTACGTGTGTCCATTCTGGACGACCTGGCGAGGATGCGCCGCAAGCTCGTCCCGGAGCGCGATCCCGGTGGCGAACACCTGATCGGCGGTCGTGCCCAGGTGGAGCACGGCATCGCGCTCGGCCATCCAGCCGGAGAACCGGTGTGCATCGTCCTCGACCGCCTTCGTCGCCGCCGCGTCGATCCGGTCCAGGTCCAAGTCCGGGGGCAGCACCGAATCGATGGCCATCCGGCCCACGTGCCCGTCGAACAGGCTGCGGTAGGCGGCACCCAGCGCGGTACCCCAGGAAACGCCGAAGTAGTCGATCTTGTCCTCACCCAGCGCCTGCCGGATCCGGTCGACATCCCGTGCGATGGTGACCGCGCCGAGGCTGCTGGTGAACTCCGGGTCCTTCGCCGCGCAGTCGCCGAATTTTCCGGCGTGCCAGCGGATCCGGCCGAGCACCTTGTCCTTTTCGGACTCTCCCGGTGGCTGCGGCCTGCCGGCGATCGAGCAGTCGATCTGCCCGCTGTAGCCGGTGCCCCGCGGATCGAAGCTCACCAGGTCGTAGTACTTAGCCAGCTCGCCGAGCTTGCTGGTCCGGATCATCTCGGGCATCGCCATCCCGGTGCCGCCCGGCCCGCCGGGGTTCAGCACGAGCACGCCGCGCCGGTGTGCCGGATCGGACGCGGGGATCCGGTCCACCGCGATCCCCGTCGTACGCCCGTCCGGATGGGCGTAGTCGACCGGCACGGTCACCGTCGCGCATTCGGCGCTCGTACCGGCTTTCTCCGGCCACGATGGTGCGAGCTTCGTGCACGGTGCCCAGTTCAGCGACGGCGACGCCGCCTCGGCAGGCGTGGCGACCCCGAGAACCGCCACTGCCGCGCCGGTCACCGCCGCCATCTTGCGCAAGAACATGCCATCCTCCTCGGCCGGACCCGGTGCCGCCTACCAGCAGCGGGAAACCGCTTGTCCACCAACGGATCCTGGCCGAGCCGGTCCGCGGTGTCCATTTGGGAAGTCGAGACGGAACGCGCGCAGGTTCTCGTCGAGGGGACTTGTGGCCGCACTCACACTCGAAGAGTGGGGGAGGTGCCGAGGGATGCCTACAGCGTCGCTCGATGTCCCGAACGGCGCGTTCGAGACGTGGATCGCCCCGAACGCGCCGTTCGCGGCGGGGGGGGGGGGGGGGGGGCCCCCCCCCGCGGGGGGGGGGGGGGGGGGGCCCCCCCCCCCCCCCGCGCCAGCTGGACGCGGCCGGGGGCGCGGGGCGGGGCGACAAGAGACC
>NZ_JBHYIK010000040.1:37097-46832 GCF_042739735.1 Amycolatopsis sp. NPDC059027
CGGCGGGGCGTCGCGGCCCGGCCCCCCCCCCCGCCCGCCGCCGGGGGGGGGGGGGGGGGGGGGGGCGCGCCGGGGGGGGGGGGGGGGGCCCCCCCCCCCCCCACCACAGGCCGAGTGAGTGCTCGGCGTCGGCTCTCGCCTGGGCGGGATCGTCAGCCGACGCGATGACGAGGGCGGCCTCGATGAGCGCGCTGAGGATGAGCCGGGCCAGCACGTCGACGGGCTGTGGGGGGATGAGGCCTTCGTCGACGGCGCGGGTGAGGGTTTCGACGAGCACGCCGAGGCCGTGCTCGGCTTCGATGGCGCGCCAGTCCGCCCAGCCGAGCACGGCGGGCGCGTCGATCAGGATGATCCGGCGCATCTCCGGACGGTCGCAGATGTCCAGGAACGCTTTGAGCCCGGTGAGCAGTCCGGTCGTGAGGTCGGGGGCGTTGTCCAGCAGGGCGGTGATCTCGCCGGTGAACTCGGTCTCCACCTCGATCACCACGTCCCGGAACAGCGCCTGCTTGTCGGCGTAGTGGTGGTAGAGCGCGCCCCGCGTGACCCCGGCGGCGCGCACGATCTCGTCGGCGGGCACCGCGTGGTAGCCGCGCGCGGCGAAGAGCGCGCGGGCGGCGGTGGTCAGGGCGGACCGGGTGCTACTGGAGCGATCGTGCTGACTGCGGCGCATGGCCCATCAGTCTGCCAAGGCGGAAACCCTCTCTCGCGCGAACCCGATGATCAGCTCGTTCAGCTTGTCGGGCCGGTCCTCCGGAACGAACGTGTAGCTGTCGCCGATCTCGGTCAGCCGGGCGTCCGGGAGCACCTCCAGCAGGCGGTTGGCCAGCGAAAGCGGGAACAGCTTGTCCTCCGAGGCCCACGCCAGCAGTACCGGACGGCGGAACTCGCGCAGCTTCTCCGCCGCCTCGAGGGTGTATCGCTTGTCTACCCCGCGCAGGAACTTCCGGAGATCCCGCCGGACCCCCGCCGACCGCCACGCGGGGTCGATGTACGAGTGGACCGCGTCCATCGGGACCGGCCGCTTCGCCACCCAGCCGAAGCCGATCGGGAGTGAGCGGACGAACTTGCTGCGCAACGCGGCGGCCAGCACTCCCATGGTCCCCGGGACCTTCGCGAGCCGGGGGAGCGGCGCGAAGATCGGCGGAAAGAAGTGCTCGAACGAGTCCGACGGCGTGAGCACCACACCGGCGATCCGCTCGGGATGGTTCGCCATCAGGATCTGCGTGAGCGCGCCGCCGGTGTCGTTGGCCACCACCAGCACGTCACGCAGGTCGAGCGCGGCGAGGAATTCGGCTATCAGCTTCGCGACCCCGGACGGCGTGAGGTCCGCGTCCGGCGCCAGCGGCCGCCGGTGCGCGCCGAGCGGCCAGTCCGGCGCGAGGCAGCGGAACCCGGCTTCGGCGACCGCGGGCACGACCGCCCGCCAGAGGTCCGCGTTCACCAGCAGCCCGTGCACGAAGACCACCGGACGGCCGGAGCCGGTGTCCACGTAGTCCAGCGTGCCCTGGCCGAGCTGTACCTGACCGGTGCGTTCGAGCATGGCGCCCTCCTCGGATCGGTACGGCCCACCTTACATACATGGTGTATGTATGTAAATGCGCGCGGTTCAGTCGGTCCGTTCGTGGCTGGTGAACAGGTCGACCATGCTGTGGGGTGCATCGGCGCCGTACATGATCTTCTGGAGCAACTCGGTGCCGTCGGCGGCGGCTTCGGCGCTGCGGGGGAACATGGCTCGCTCGTATTCGGCGAGTGCTGTTTCGACGTCGCCGGGCTGCGCGGCGAGGGCTTTGCCGAGCTCGGCGCCGTCGAGCATGGCCAGGTTGGCGCCTTCGCCGTTCGGGGCCGCGAGATGGGCGGCGTCGCCGATCAGGGTCACCCCCGGCGCTCGATCCCACCGGTGCTCGACGGGCAGGGCGTAGTGCGGGCGCAGGACCGGCGGGGTGTCGCCGTCGGTGAGCAGCGCGGTGAGTTCCGGTGCCCAGCCGTCGAATTCCCGCATGATCCGGGCGATCGTCGCGGCGGGATCGGTGAAATCGATGGCGGCGAACCAGTCCAGTGGTCTGGTGAGTGCCACGTAGGTGTGCAGGGTGTCCCCGCTCTCGCGGTGCGCCTGGATCCCCTTGCCCGGCGCGAGTGCGCACATCGACCCGCCGCCGACCGCTTTCGCCGTGGCCGGATGCCGGATGTCCGCCTCGTACAGATACGTCTCGACGACCGACATGCCGGTGTATTCGGGTACCGCGCCGGACAGCAGCGGCCGGACCTTCGACCACGCGCCGTCGGCACCGACCAACAGACTCGTGACAATGGCGCTGTCGTCGGCAAAAGTCACCTCGTGACGGCCCTCGTCAAGGGTGCGAACACCGGTGGCCTTGTGTCCCCAGTGGACAGTGCCGGTCGGGAGCGAGTCGAGCAGCATCTGCCGTAGCGCACTGCGCTGCACCTCGGGACGGCCGCCCGTGCCGTCGTCGGCCTGGTCGAACAGGACGGTTCCGTCCCGGTCGAGGACCCGCTGCTGCTGACGGCCCTCCAGGATGAGGTCGCGGAACTCGTCCATCAGGCCTGCCGCCTCGACGGCGAGCTGGCCGTTGTAGTCGTGGATGTCGAGCATCCCGCCCTGCGCGCGTGCGGTCGGTGAGGGTTCCGCCTCGTAGACCGTGGCCGGGATTCCGTTGACGTGCAGGACGCGAGCGAGCGCGAGGCCGCCGAGTCCGGCGCCGACGATCGTGACGGGGGTGTGCATCGTGAGCTCCTTCGAGAAGTTATGGAATGCCGTTCCAGTCCTCATGTTGGAACGGCATTCCAGATATGTCAAGATGGGGGCATGGCAACGCGGGCACGCCGGTCACAGCGGCGCACGGAGGCGCTCTCCCGTGAGCGCATCGTCGAGGCCGCCATCGAGCTGCTCGACGCGGAGGGCGAGGGCGGGCTGACGTTCCGGGTGCTGACCCAGCGCCTCGCGACCGGGCCCGGGGCGATCTACTGGCATGTGGCGAACAAGGGCGAACTGCTCGACGCCGCGACCGAAGCCGTCATCGTCGCCGCGCTGGCTGTCGAGCCCGCCGAGCCCCCGGGCGATCCGCGGGACGGGATCCGCGCCGTCGCGTTCGGCCTGTTCGACGCGATCGACGACCATCCGTGGCTGGTCACGCAGCTCGCCACCCAGCTCTCCCGTGGCCCCGGGGGGCCGGTGGCGCCGCGGATCTTCGAAAGCATCGGCAGGCAGGTCCGCGCGCTGGGTGTGCCCGAAGGCAACTGGTTCACGGCGAGTTCAGCGCTGATGCACTACATCCTCGGCGCCGCCGGCCAGAACGCGGTGAACGCCCGCGGCGTGGAGTCCGATGTGGACCGTGCCGAGTTCCTCGGCGCGGTGGCGAAGGCCTGGGAAGAACTCGACCCCGACGACTACCCGGTCACCCGTGCCGTCGCGGAGCAACTGCGCGAGCACGACGACCGCGAGCAGTTCCTCGCCGGGATCGATCTCGTGCTCGCCGGGATCGCCGCGCTCCACCTGCCCGGGCGCTAGGCGTACTTATCGGGAGGGGACGCGGAACTCCCCGGCCAGCGCCGCCGCGGCGGGGGAGAGGTGGCCGGTGCGCAGGGCCAGCGCCATCGTCCAGGTCAGCACGGGTTCGGTGACGGGGACGGCTTTCAGGCCGCTCTGCCGTCCCGCGGCGGTGGCGGGCATCAGGGCGATGCCGAGGCCGTGCCGGATCAGGCCGGCGACCGTGGCGTAGTCGGCGACCTCGAACGGGACCGCCCGGGTGAGTCCCGCGGCGCGGAACGCGGCGTCGGTGGCTGCCCTGTTGCCCCAGCCGGGCGCGAAGTCGATGAACGTCTCTTCGGCGAGTTCCGGGACGGCCACGCGACGACGCCGGGCGAACCGGTGATCGGGGCGGCAGACGAGGTGCATCGGTTCCTCCGCGAGCCGACGAAGCTCCACAGTGGACGGTGCGGGTCCGGAATGCGAGAGCAGGGCCAGATCGAGCGTGCCGTCGGCGACGGCGCGGAGGTGTCCCGCCGAACCGGTCGCGGACTGTCGCAATTGGACGGTCACGCGCGGATGCTCCCGGTGGAAGCGCCCGAGCGCGGCGGGCAGGTCCACCGGCCCGGTGGACATGAGCATCCCCAGCAGAACCGTGCCCTGCAGCTGCCCGCGGTCGCCGGACACGCTGTCGCGGGCCCGGCGGCTCGCCTCCAGTGTCGCTTTCGCCTCGGGTAGCAGCGATGCCCCGGCCGGGGTGAGCGCGATCTGGCGTTTCGAGCGGTCGAACAGCTCCACGCGCAGCTCGCGTTCGAGCCGGGCGACCGCGGCGGACACCGCGGACTGGACGGTGTGCGTCCGCCGGGCGGCCCGCGAAAAGCTCAGTTCCCCGGCGACCGCGACGAAGTACTCCAGCTGGCGTAGTTCCACGCTCCTCAGTATCGCGCATCGCGATGAGTCGTATCGCGATCTTTCGTTGGACGTGATGGGTCTCGCGGAGCAGAGTCGAGGGAGGAAACGTTGACGTGAAGGGAGCCCGACGATGAACGACATGCCGCGAATCGGCTGGATCGGCACCGGACGGATGGGCGCCGCGCTGGTCCGGCGGCTGCTGGCCGCCGGGTACCCGGTCGCCGTCTGCAACCGGACCAGGGCCAAGGCCGAGGCACTGGCCGCGGACGGTGCCACGGTGGTGGACCGGCCGGTGGACCTCGCCGACCGGGATCTGGTGTTCACCATGGTCTCCGCGTCCGCCGACCTGCTGGCGGTGACCACCGGCGAGGGTGGGGTGCTGCGTGGCGACACAACGCCGAAGGTGCTGATCGATTGCTCGACGGTGTCGGCCGAGGCATCGGCGGAGGTGCGTGACGCCGCCCGCGAGCGGGGCACGGAATTCCTCGCGGCTCCGGTCAGCGGTAACCCGTTCGGGGTCGCGGACGGCGTGGCCACGCTGGCCGTGTCCGGGCCTGGCAGCGTGTACGCGGAAGTCCGGCCGGTGCTGGACCGGCTGGGTGCCGGGGCCACCCACGTGGGCGAGGCGGAGGAGGCCCGGCTGGTCAAGATCTGTCACAACGTCCTGCTCGGCGTCCTCGCGCAGACGCTGTCGGAGGTCACCGTGCTGGCGAACAAGGCGGGCATCCCGCGGGCGGCGTTCCTGGAGTTCCTGAACAATTCGGTGCTGGGCTCGCGGTTCACCCGGTCCAAGACCGCCGCGCTGGCCGAACTGGACTTCACGCCGACCTTCACCCCGCCCCTGTTGAGCAAGGATCTCGAACTCGGCCTCGCGGCGGCGCGCGAGCACGGCGTGCCCATGCCGATCGCGGCGAACGCCGCCCAGCTCGTCGCGTCGGTGGTCGGTGCGGGCTACCACGACGAGGACTTCGCCGTGCTGGTGCTGGAACAGGCGCGCCGCTCCGGGCTCACGCTGCGGCCGGAGCAGCCCGCGTGAACTAGTCAGCTCAGGCGCTGAGCACGCCAATGGCGTCCTCGACGGCGTCGCCAGTGACGGCCCCGTTCGGCGACCACAGATGACTGCGACGCGGGGAAATCCTGGTGGAGCGTGGCGAATTCGCGGGCGGTGATCGCCATCGTCACCGGGTACTTGATTTCCCCGCGCAGCAGCTCGGGGTCGCGCAGGCGGCCCTCCTCGCGGAAACCGAGGCTGCCATGCAGTGCGAGTGAGGCGAGATTTCCGCCGTAGACGCTGACTTCGCACTTCTGGTAGCCGTGCCCGAACATGACCGCGAGCACGACGGTGACGGCGTCCGCGGCGTAACCACAACGCCGATGCCGCGGCGCGATCCCGATGCCGTAGCTGAACCGGCCGGGAAACGGGCCCGCTTCGGTGATCCACAACGACCCGACGAGCATCCGGCCGCGCAGCGTCTCGATCGCGAACTGGCGGTCGTCACCGGCGGCCGCGTCGGCCCGATGCGCGGCCCAGTGCCGGTAACCGCCGATCCGCGGGGACGGATCGCCTGCCGCGTCCCGGTCGAACCCGGTCAGCGTGCGATGGTCCCCCGCGGTGATCGCGCGTAACCGCACCTTCCGCCCGGTCCAGTCCGGCGTCGTGATCGCCGTCGGGCTGTGCAGGTCCACCGGTTCCGAGCGGGCTGGCTGCGTGATCATCGGCGGAGATGTTACCGGGTCGGGCCGGCACGGGTCTCGGTTTTCCGCCGTCCGGGGACCGTCAGCGGGCGAGCCTCGCGCGGGCGTCTTCGGTGCGCGGGGTGAAGAAGTTGACCAGGTTGCCGTCGGGATCGCGGAACAGCAGGGACCGGTTTCCCCACGGCATCGTGGTCGGCTTCTGCACGATCTCGGGCGCGACGGCCAGGCTCGTCAGCCGCTCGTACTCCCGGTCGGCATCTTCGACGAGGAACTCGAGGATCGCGGTCCGGTTCGACTCGGGTACAGCCGCTCCGGCGCTGAACAGCGCCATCGTCTGGGCGCTGCCGATCGCCAGTGTGCATGCCGGGCCGACGAGTTCGGCGAACTGTTCGGCGGGCCACCGCGCCTCGATGCCGGTCGCCTGCTCGTAGAACTCGGCGAGGCGGGCGACGTCGTTGCTGATGACACGGACGGAGACGAACTGCACGGCGGATCCTTTCCACGGGATCGGGGGCGGTCTGAGTCCGCCCTCCGAGGGACACCGGCCACGCTAGAAGCAATAGTGGACAGGATCCGCCCGGTATTGCGAGGATCTTTGCGTGACCCGCCCGATCGCCCGTGTGCTGACCCTGCTGGAGATCCTCCAGAGCGGCGGCACCCGGACCGTCGCCGAACTCGCCGAGCGGCTCGACGTGGACGAGCGCACCGTCCGCCGCTACGTCGAGCACCTCCTCGACCTGGACATCCCGGTCCGGTCGGTGCGTGGACGGTACGGCGGATACCGCCTGGCCCCGGGCTATCGGATGCCCCCGCTGATGCTCACCGGCGAGGAGGCGCTCGCCGTCCTGCTCGGCCTGGTCGCGGGACGGCGTGCCGGGCTGATCACCACCTCGGCCGCGGCCGCCGAGAGCGCGGCCGCGAAAGTCCAGCGGGTGCTGCCCGAAGCCGTCGGACGCCGTCTCGACGCGTTGCTGGAGATCGCCGATTTCACCGCGCCCGCACGACCCGCGCTCACCGCGGAGGCCGAGGTGTTGCTCACCGTCGCGGAGGCGGCGCGGGATCGTCGCCCGGTCGAACTCGCTTACACCGCAAGCCATGGCGGTGCCAGCGAACGCGTCGTCCAGCCGTACGGGATCGTGGCGCACTCCGGGCGGTGGTACGTGACCGGCTTCGACTCCGCCAGTGGTGAGGTGCGCACCTTCCGTGTCGACCGGATCACGAACGTCGAGCCGCGGGCCGGAACCTTCGACGTGCCAAGCGGTTTCGATTCCGCCGGGCGGGTGCTGACCGCGATCGCCGAAACGCCTTACCAGCACGAGGTTTCCGTGCGGATCCAAGCGACGTCCGAGCAGATCCGTTCCGCTTTCCCGCCTGCCGTCGCCCTGTTGGAGGAGATCGACGGGACTTGGCTACGGGCCCGGATACGGGCGCAGCGGCTCGACTGGATTCCGCCGTTGCTCGCCGCGCTCGACCGTCCGTTCGTCATCGAGCGGCCCGAAGCCCTCCGCGAGCTGGTGCGAGCACTGGCCACTCGGCTGTCCGGCCACGCCGGGGAAATACCGGATACCGCTACCAGTACTGATGCTGCTTCCCGTCGGTGTCGGCGATGAAGACGACCGCGTCGGCGCCGGACAGGTCCGCCTGAGTCAGCGGGAGATGGCCGCGCACCATGGGTTCGGCCGTGCCGATCGACGCGGGAAGCGCGGCGCGCAGTTCCGCTGCCGGGAAGAGAGTGCGCCGGGTGGTCGCCTCGGCCAACATGCGCTGGAGGGTTTCCGGCTCGCTCTCGGGACTGGCGTCCGTGGCGACGAACAGGTAGCGCTCGCCGAGGGTGAGCTCGACGAGTGCACCGGGGTTGCCCCAGCTCACGGCGTCGCCATCGGTCGGTGTGTGGCGTTGCAGGAGGCCGTTGTGCGCGAAAACCAGGCTCGGCCCGTGTCCCTCTTCCCGCGCGACGAGCGCGTGCAGATTCTCGGCCATCATCTCCGAGCGCAGGCCGAACAGGGTCGCGACGCGATCGGGCGCCGTGTTGGCCATGGCCGCGTGATACCGCAGCAGACCCTGAGCGGCGCGCGCGTGCGCGACGGCGTGCGCGAAGCCGGTTGGGTCGGCGAAGCGGAGGTCTGGCGCTGCGCGGTGAAGCGCGCTGGCGAGGTCGTCCGCGACGAGACGCAAGGCGCGGACGCGGTCGGAGTCGCCGATGGACGCGGCCGGGTCGAACGCGGCTGCCTCGTTCGTCCAGTCCGCGTCCTCACCGAGCAACGTGTCGAGTTCGCGGGCTGACGCGGGCCGCAGTGCCGAGGGCAGGTAGTCGTTGACCGAGAACAGTGCGCGTCGAGGGCTCGGCGCGCTCGAGATCTCCAACGGCGCGTCGAAACCGTGGAAGCGAACCCGGTCCGAGGGTGCCCGGTCGGCATTGTGCGCGCGGAGCCATTCGACGAGTTCACGGTTACCCGGCACGTCACCGAATCCGTGGCTGAACCCGGTCGCGAGCACCGTGTCGAGGTCCATCGCGGCCCCACCCACGTAGTCGTCGACAACGGAGGCGGCGAAGACATCGGTCTCCAGCGCGATCGACCGATATCCCCGTTCGACCAGCCGGCCGAGGATTTCGTTGCGCAGCAACGGAAACGCCTCGACCCCGTGCGCCGGCTCACCGAGGGCGAACAGGGCGGGCGGCTCGGCCCGTGTGGCGAGCAGTTCGTCGAGTGCGCGGCCCAGGCTCGCCGGGTCGTCGAGTGGGCGGCCGATCTCCCGCAGTGACATGAGTACCTCTTTCCTCAGGAACTGCCATCGACGCTATCGTTGAAGAATCGAGTGAAACTTCTCCGACGACCACCTGAGTCAGCGAGAGCCAAGCCTCAAACGGAGGTGCGAGCTGCGGCCCATCGA
Organism: Amycolatopsis sp. NPDC059027; assembly: GCF_042739735.1. Taxonomy (NCBI): domain Bacteria; kingdom Bacillati; phylum Actinomycetota; class Actinomycetes; order Pseudonocardiales; family Pseudonocardiaceae; genus Amycolatopsis; species Amycolatopsis sp. NPDC059027. The sequence goes on from NZ_JBHYIK010000040.1 coordinate 46,081, forward strand.
CCTCGCCAGGGAACACGGGTTGTCCGCCCAGGCGATCCGCAACTACGACGACGCGGGCGTCTTCCCGCCGACCCGGCGCAGCGAGTCCGGCTACCGGCGCTACACACCGTTGCACGCACAGGCCCTCCGCGCCTTCCTCGCGTTGCGCGGCGGCCACGGGCATCAGCAGGCCATGGAGATCATGCGCGCGATCAACCGGGGCGACACCGAATCCGCCTACCGGCTCATCGACGCCGCGCACGTCGAACTGCTCGCCGAACGCGGCACCCGCACCGAGGTCGCGGCGGCTCTGAGCAGCCTGTCCACCACGACGCCCGCCCCCGTCCACGGCAGGCCGCTGACCGTGGGCGAACTCGCGCACCGGCTCGGCGTGCACCCGGCCACACTGCGCACCTGGGAATCCGAAGGCATCCTGCACCCCGAACGCGACCGCGCGACGGGGTATCGCCACTACGGGCCGGACTGCGTGCGCGACGCCGAGATCGCCCGGCAGCTGCGCCGCGGCGGCTATCGGCTGCACCAGGTCGCGCAGTTCCTCGAATCGCTGCGCGAAGCGGGCGGGGCGGACGCGTTGAGCGCCTTTCTGGACTCCTGGCAGGACAGGCTGACCCTGCGCAGCCGCAACCTTCTCGCCGGCGCGGCACAGCTCGACGCCTACCTCACCCTGCTCCAGCAGACGTGACGGGGCGAGCGTGCCGGTGTCACCATGGACACCGGGACGACCCGCCCCGCGAATTAGGGGGGTAGGACTG
>NZ_JBHYIK010000040.1:46842-85361 GCF_042739735.1 Amycolatopsis sp. NPDC059027
CCCCCCCCCCCCCCCCCCCACCCGCACACCCCCCCCCCCACCGGCCCCCCCACCACCCCCCCCAACCACACCCCCCCCCACCAAGCGTTCGGGGGGGCGGGGCCGGGTGCCAACCCCCCCCCCCCCCACGACCGGCCGCGCTATTTCGGGGTGTAGCACTGGATCCCGGTTTTCCAGTTGCCATCGTGGGTGGCACTGGCACCGCCACCGGTGCAGAAACGGTCGCCGGGCCCGATAAAGGCGACCGCGGAGTTCATCGCCGAATCTATTGTGGTGCCTGCCCCCTGGTAACCCCAGGTCATGTACTGGCTGACGTCGATCTTGGCCACGTAGCACCTGATGGACATCGCGACCCCGCCATCGACGCTGATCGACTCGCCGAACGCGGAGCACATCGTGATGCCGGGCCCGCCCGACTTGCGTGCGATTTCGAGTGCCGCGGCCTGCGCGGAGTCCACCGTGTTGCCGCTGGCCGCGAAGCCCCAGTACAGCATGTTCTCGGTGCTGAACTTCGGGATCTGGCATTGCGTAGCGGCCTCGAAGCCGAAGCCCACCGGCGAGCCCCCTGCGGAGACACCGGTGCAGCGGGTTCCGCCGAACGTCGCCTTCAACGTCTGGACGGCCGAAACCGCCTTGTCCACAGTGGACCCGTAGGCCCGATAGACCCAGTTCATCGTGTCCGCCGCCGAAGCGTCCGTCACCCCGGTCAATGTCGTGGTCCCGACCACGGCCGCCACGGCACACCATCTCGCTGTCCGACGCATCACCTTCGTCATCCCCTCCCAACCCGTCGACAGGACAAGGGAAGCGTCGTCCGCTCCAGCCCACGTCCACCACGGCAAAAGTGCCCTGGCACCGAAGTCGCAGGCGCGCGGTTCTTTACTGTGGTGCGTGCTCGATCTGTTCGCGAAGAATGTCGCCGTGTCCCGCGTGCCGGGCGAACTCTTCGATCATGGCGAGCAGCGTGAAGCGCAGGCTGATCGTTCCTTCCCGGGGGATTTCCTTGGTGTCGTCGAGGTCGAAGCGGGCGGCGATCTCCCGTGATCGCCGGCTCGCGCGTTCGTACTCGGCGATCACGTCGGCCAAGGTCTCGTCGTCCGTGACGGTGAAGGTGCCTTCGTCCCGTTTCGAGTAGCCGTCGCATTCGGATTCTTCGAGACCGGCCCAGAATCGCTGGAACCAGATTCGTTCGGCGGCCGCGGCATGCTTGAGCACCGAGATCGGTGTCGTCAGCGAAGCGACGAGCCTGCGGCGGGCGTCGGCTTCGGAAAGGCCGCGCGCGGTCTCGATCAGGGCTTCGCGGTTGCGATCGAGCATGTTCTCGAGGAGTTCTCGTTCGCTGCCGTTGGTGATTCTGGTGGTACTCATGGGTTTTCACTCCGTTCCTGTGCGGGGGTCGGTTCGACGCGGGGTTGGTGAGCGGGCACGGCGCGTCCGGAAGCTCGAACGAGGTGGGGACGCCGAGGCGTGCGATGTATTACCGCTTTGCTGCGCGGGGAGCGTGTCGACGCGGGCAGAACCGAAACACCGCAGTCGAGATCAGCCGCCGGTAACGGCGCTGACGACGTCACCCTATCGTGCCCCGACGGGCGCGTCGAGGCAGTCGGCGAACTCCGCGTCGAACCGACCTCGAACTCAGCGGAACGCGGCGATGTTGCGGGCGGCCCAGTCGGCGAAGGGGCGAGGGGCGCGGCCGAGGACCCGCTGGACGTCCGGGCTGACGCGCAACTCGGCCGGGCTCGGCGAACCGAGGATGTCCAGGGTGTCGTCGGCGAGTTCGCCAGGCATGCTCTGCGTCATGCCCGCTTTGGCCTCTTCGCGGGTGAGCTCGTGAAACCGGACCGGCGAGCCCAGCGCGGCGGCGATGGCCTCCGTCTGCTGGCGCGGCGTGATCACCTCCGGTCCGGTCAACTCGTACACGCCGCCGGTGTGCCGGTCGTCCAGCAGGCAGGCCGCGGCGACCTCGGCGATGTCCGCCGGGTCGATGATCGGCACCTCGGTGTCGCCGAAGGGCGCGGCGACGACCTGTTGTGCGCGAACGGACTCGACCCACCACAGGGCGTTGGAGGCGAAGCCGCCCGGCAGCAGCAGGTACAACGCCTTCGCCCCGGACAGCGCGGGTTCGAGGCCGGCGGGATCGGTCAGGTCGGCCACCACGTGGCGGACGCCGTCCGGTACCGACGCGGCGTGCCGCGACACCGCCGTCACCGGCAGGGAGGTCGGCGAGCCGCTGACGGAGCTGTTCGGCCGGATCACCCGGCGCCTGTCACCGCGCGACGCCCGATAGCGGGTAGCGGCAGGGATTTCGGCTCCGGCAACGCTCGGTGGTGTTCTCCGTCCGCTGGATGAGCCGGACCCGGAAGATCACCGCTCCGTCCACGTGGGATCGGGGCTAGCGTGCGCCGCGTCGTTCGGCCCAGAGCCGGTCGAGGTATCGCATGAGCGCCGGATAGATGATCGCGTAGCGGAACGGCTTGATGAAGGCCATGTACGCCTTGCCGACGGCGCCGCGTGGCTTGACGTAGACGGTCATGTGGGCTTGATACCGGCCGTCGCCCTGTTTCACCCAGGCCAGGTGCATCACGCCGTACATCGTGCGGTTGGATATCTCGTCGGCGAACTCGGTGCCGGTGCGATACAGCGGGCGGAATGGCTTGTCCGCGAGGCGGGAATCCGTTGCCGTGGTGCGGAGTTCCGCCGGCACCCGGCCGATCAGCGACCGCTCGTCGGTTCCGGGCACGGGCGGCCAGGCGCCGGCGTCGTCCGCTGATGTCGAGATGCGCCCCAGTCCGAACATGCGGCCGAGCAGGTCGCGAATGCCCCACAGCAGGCGCACCGGCAGCGGCGCCGACCCGGGGAAGTCGATGGATTGCATGAGGTCGATGACGACCTCGAAGTCGTCGGGCCCACCCTCGATGGGGAGGGCCCAGACGTCCTCGACGTCGAAGTCGTGGACGATGTCGTCGATGATCCATCGCTGGGATTTCAGCGCGTCGTCGGAGGCTCTCATGTGTCTTGCGCTCCTTTCGAGCAGAGATAGCGGATCGGGCGGATGAGGGCGCGATAGAACGGCCGTACCAGCCGTCCGGCGATGCGGGCGTGGCGTTCCTCGTGCCAGACGCGCGCCCGCGGATGCGCTTCGATCAGCCGGTCGACGACGCCGGCGCCGAGGCGGTGTACCGGCAGGGTCGAGCACACTTCGATGAGGCAAAGGTGCTTGATGCTCAGGTAGCCGTACCGCGCCGGGCAGATCAGCCGTATCGGCGCACCGTGGTCGCCGGCGAGAGGTCGTCCGTTCAACCGGTCGGCCAGCAGGACATCGTCGGCGAGCGCGTCGCGCAACTCGACCACGGATGCGACTTCGTCGAGGCCTTCGAACGCGAGGTGAGTGACCGTGGTGTCCGGCTCCAGCGCGGGTTCGACGAACAGGCGATAGAAGTTGGCGAAGCGCACGCCTTCCCAACGCAGGTCGGTCGCGGTCCAGCCGGCTACGCAATGGAAGTCGGCGACGATTTCACGCCGGGGCAGCTGGGACAGTTCCGCCAGCCGCACCTCCTGGCGTCCGCGCACCACACCGCTCAGGGCGATGGCGGGGTTCTCGGGCACGGGAGGTGGCGGCCGGTGCAGGTGTGTTCCGAAGCGCGGAAATCCATCGACGCGGCGTTGCCCGGGCGGAAGTGTCTTCATCATAACCCCCAAACCGACCGACGGTCGTTCACCGACCGATAGTCAGTCTGTATGCTCGGGGCGGTGAGTGTCAAGCGGCTGCGGGAACGGCAAGCGGAGGCCACGCGTGAGCTGCTGGTCGGGATCGCGCGGGAGCGATTCGTCGAACAGGGCTACGCGGCGACCGCGATCGACGACATCGTGCGGCGCGCCGGTATCGCGAAGGGTGCGCTCTATCACCACTTCAGCGGTAAGGACGCGCTGTTCAAGGCGGTCTATGACGTGGTGCTGGACGAAACCGCCGAAGCCGTGATGACCGCGGCGCTGGCCGAACAGGAGCCGTGGGCCGCGGTACGGGCGGGTTTGTCCGCGTTCCTCGACGCCTGCTTGCAGCCGGCGTTTCGGCGGATCGTGATCATCGACAGCGTGGCGGTGCAAGCCGCGAACTCGTGGGAAGGCGGCCTAGAAGGCGTCGAGCTGCCGATGCTGCGTACCGTGCTGACCCCGCTGGTGGACAGCGCCGCCTTGCCGGATGTTGCGCTCGACCCATTGGCACACGTCGCGCTTGGGGGCCTCTACGGCGCAGCGCTGTATATCGCCCGAGCCGCCGATCCACAGGCCGCCCGCACCGAGTCCGACGCCGTACTCGACATCGTCCTTCGCGGCGTGCGAGCCGTCGCTACCGGGTAATCGGTCAGTTCGTTTTGGACGTTGGCAGATGCGCGCCGAGGTAGCCGACGTAGATGTGTCCCGTGTGGTCGGTGTCGTCGAGGAAATGCAGGCGCGGCGCGGGTGGTTTGAAGCGTTCCAGCGCGATGTGCGCGCCGAAGTACTCCCGTCCGGTGGGGTTCGTGTCCGGGCTGACGCGAAAAGTGCGGGCCTGGCGGAGCCGTTCGTTGGTGGTCACGGTCTCCGATTCGGTCAGCGCGATGATGTTGGCGCTGATCAGTGACCCCGGCTGGCCGGTGCGGGCGAAGGCGAGTACGTCGCACAGTTCCGGGCCGGGTTCGCGGCCCGATTTCCGGATCGTGTTGCGGGCACCGGCGTACGCGTCGAGCGTGCGCAGGGCGTCCCATGCCTTGCGCCGCCACGCCGCGGCCTTCGGATGGTGATCGAGGATCGTGGTCGGGCCGAGTTCGGCGGTGATGTCGAGGTTGGTGAGTGCCTTCGAAGCGGTTTCGAACAGTTCCACGAAGCTGGGGAACTCGGCGGGCTCCCTGCCGTCGGTCCCGGCCTCGTCGGTCCCGGTGACGCGCGCGAGCGCGCCGGCGAGCAGGCCGTTGGCGCGCCGCAGATCGTCCCGTTCGTGCTCGACCTCCTCGAACGCCTTGGCGTAGTCGTCCATTGTGGACTGTAGCTGGCTGATCTGGGCGTGGAGCGCGTCGGCGTCGACGGCGGAGAGTTCCTCGATCCGGGAGTGGAGTCGCTTCGATTCGGCGACGGCGCGGGCGCGTTCGGCCTCGTCGGCGGCCGAACGTCTACGGAGAATGGAAATGACGCCGCGGGCTTCGGCGAGTTCGCGTTCCACGTGGCGCAGCCTCTCGGCGAGTGCCGCGTCCGGCGCCGGTTCCGCCTTGGTGAAGGGATCCGCCGACCACCATTCCCGTACCGAGGGTACTTCCGCCCAGTCCTCCGGGAGGGGACTCCGGCTCCTGGCCTGGATCTGCTGGCTGATGGCGAGGTCGAGCAACTCCGGCGTGGGTGTCTCGGTCCGGATGATGTCCGGCAGTTCGTCGCAGGGCGGGACGAACAGCCGGGCGCCCGCCGGGACGGCGCAGCCGAGGGGGAGACAGCTGTTGAGCGATCGGCGGAACCGGTCGTCGACGTCGAACACGTTCACCAGTCCCGGCCAGCCGTCGACCGGGATCGCGCGGTCGTCGCTGATGATCAGCAGCGCGGTGGTCCGCCGCGGCGAGACCATCGCCTCCGCCAGGAGATCGGCGACCCGGTCGCATTCCTCGCGGGGCCAGCCGCGAAGGCTCAGCGAGGGACCGTCGAGCGGGATTTCGTCGCAGCCGCTCGCGCCGAGTTCCTCCAGTCCTATCCGATGTGCCGGCGCTTCGATGCTGGTGCGCCACGGCCGGGTGCAGGCGGCCGAGACCAGCCAGGCGATCCGGTCCTCGCCCGCGGTGTACCGCAGCGACAGCAACACCTGGACGGAGTAGCGGCCTTCCTTGTCGTCCCAGGAGAACTTCAGGTCGCAACGCCGCTCGCCGCCGTCGTCGGAGCAGCCGGGATCGGCGACCTCGTAGGCGGGCGTCTCCTGCTCGCGTTGCCGGGAAACCAGCCTGTTGCGCAGGGAATCGAGCGGGCGTTTCCCCTCGACGGGAATGAGCCCGTCGTGCCAGATCCGGTGCACCCCCACTGGGCGACTCCGTTCGCTGCGGTCCAAGGAATATCGGCACAGTAACGGATCAGCACGCTGCGGGGAGTCCTTGACAGGGCGGGAAAAACCCGGGAAGTACGGTCTTCACCCACGTAGGCGACACGGACGGGTGAGAAGATTACCCACCGAAGTCCGCCGCGATATATGCCCATCATGGGGCAACTGATTTCGCGGAGCGGTAATCAGCGATTGAAATATGTCCCGTATGTTCCCGGCGGGAAGAGCGAATCCGGGGTGGTCCACGCCGACGGCGTGAGGGTGAACACCGCCGCCCCGGCCAGCGCGATCGCGATGGTGAGCAGTCCGAGGTAGAGCCCGAGCCGCGACGCGTTCGAGCCGGTCTGGAGCCGCGCCCCGGCGAAGTAGCCGAAGATGATCGAGAGGACGCCCGCCGGGATCATGGCGAACCACAGCGCGCCGAGGACGAGCACGAACACCTGGCTGATCCAGGAGTACGGCGGCACGCCCTGCATCTGCGCCCGGACGACCAGCCATGCCACCCAGGTCGCCAGCGCGAGGACCGCCGCCACCGCGCTGAGGGAAACGGACGCGATCGCCAGTCCGTGCCGCGGGCGTCTCTCCGTCGCGACGTCGTGCTCGAGTTCCGGTGTGGACATCAGCTTTCGGTCCCGTCCGCTCGCCGGCTGATCCACTGTGCACATCGTCGGCCGGGTGATCCTCCGTTACCGGTGTACCGGGCGGGCGCCTCGCTGGTCTGGACACGCTGCATCTGGTGAGTGATACTGTTCAAAACTTCATGCGTTCGAACAGTATTGCTCATCTGGACTGTGTGCAGCCGGAGGCACGAATGCGTTCACCCCGTCCCCGGACCAGCTGGTTCACCGCGCTCTCCACCGGCGCCCTGGTGCTGGCTGTCCCGTCCACCGCCGCCGCGCAGCCCGGCCCCACCGTCGCCGAGGCGGCGAACGCCGTCGAAGTGCATGTCGCGCGCTCCGCGGGCGCGCCCGGATACACCGTGTCCGTCACCAAGGACGCCTTACGGATGACCACGTCCCGTGGCGGCCGGACCGTGCTGCAGAGCACCGGCGGCGACACGCTCCGGTTCGCCGTCGGGAACACCTGGCAGCACGCGACGAAGGTGACCGGCTGGGCGTGGCGGGACGGCACGCTGCGGATCACCGCGGACACCACCGCGCCGGGGATCACCGCCGAACTGCGGCTCACTCCTGGCGCAGACCGGTACGCGCTGGCCTGGGACGTCCACGGCGGAACCGCCGACAAGCTCGGCCTGACCTACGATCTCGGCTCCGCCGGGCACTGGTACGGCCACGGCGAGACGGCCACGCCGCAGGGCGGCCCCGGCGTCGACCAGCCGTGGCCGTTGGAGCGCGGTACCGTGCGGGACAAGGCTTTCAGCCCCGCGTCGTACGCGATGATCGACCCGTTCTGGTACACCTCGTCCGCCACCGGGCTGTGGGTCGACACCGGCGAGGTGATGGACGTCGGCATCAACGACGGCGGCGACGGCCTCGGCCGGTTCGTCGTCCAGCGCGGCGGGACCTACAAGGCGACGGTGTTCGTCGAGGACACGCCGCTCGAGGTGTACCGCGACTACGTCGGGATCGTCGGGAAGCCGGCCAAGAGCGACAGCACCTACCGGCAGTTCAGCGAACCGCTGTGGAACTCGTGGGCGCAGTTCTACACCAAGGTCGATCAGGCGAAACTGCTGGACTACGCGGAAAAGCTGCACGCCAACCGCGAACCGGGGCACACCGTCCAGCTCGACGACAAATGGGAATCCCACTACGGGAATCTCACCTTCGACGCCACCACGTTCCCCGACCCGAAGGCGATGTCGGACCGCATCCACGACCTCGGCTTCGACTTCGGGGTGTGGGTGACGCTGTGGATCAACCTGGACTCGGCGAACTACCAGTACGCCGTCGACCACGGCTATCTGCTCGGCGACCGCGCCGATCCGGCCAAACCGTGCAAGGTGACCTGGTGGAACGGTGAAGCCGGGATCATCGACCTCGCCAACCCGGCCGCGAAATCGTGGTACGAGAACAACCTTCGCGGTTTGATGGCGAAGTACCGGATCGACGGTTTCAAGTTCGACACCCGCTTCTTCGACGACCGGTGCGCGCCCAGCGGCGGCAAGCAGCGCTCGGACTACCAGCGTCTCGGCGCGGAAATGGCCGACCAGTTCGACCTGCAGGGCGCCGGCATCCGGGTGCACTGGACGCCGGAGGCGCACCGGAGCGGGATGACGATCCGCCAGGAGGACAAGGGGACCGGCTGGAACTCGGTCAAGGCCTCGGTGACCCAGAACCTCGCGATCTCGACCGTGGGCTACCCGTTCGTCGAGACCGACATGATCGGCGGCTCCCTCAGCGATCCGCCGCCCTCGAAGGAGGTGCTGATCCGCTGGGCGCAGTCGGCCGCGCTGATGCCGCAGATGTACTCCTCGACGTCGCCGGTGGACACCTGGGACGTCACGACCGGCAAGCACGTGGTGTACGACCAGGAAACCATCGACCGCTATCGCGCGGCGGTGAAGACCCACCAGCGGCTGGCGCCCTACATCTGGGACCAGGTGCAGTCCACGCTGAAGACCGGCGACCCGATCATGCGGCCGCTGTTCTTCGACTTCCCCGCCGACCAGCGAACGTACACAGTGGACGATGAGTGGATGCTCGGTCCCGCCGTACTGGCCGCGCCCCAGCTGACCGCGGGCGCGAGCCGGGACGTGGTCCTGCCGAGCGGGCTCTGGTTCGACGTCACGAAGAAGCGGGTGATCCACGGGGCCACGACCTTGTCCGGATACGCGACGCCGCTGGGTGTCACCCCGACCTTCGTCAACCTGCTCGCTCCCGGCGCCGCGAAAGCCCTGAACGCACTGCTGACCCCGTAGCCGAACGTCCGTGAAGGACTCCTTCCCGGCACTGAGCGCCGGGAAGGAGTCCTTCACGGCATGACCTACCGGATCAGTTCTTGGGCGATTCGGGACGCGGCAGAGTAGGAATCGCCGGTCGGACGTGCCGGGTAGCGCTGGTGGCCGTGGGTCCACTGGTCCTCCAGCGCGAACCAGTCGATCGGCCGCGGCGCGCGGTTCTCGGCCAGCGCGGTGTCCAGTTCGGTGAAGTACGTCCGCCAGCGGTGCGCGTAGAAGTCGCCGACGAGTCCGGCCCATTCGCGGTTGGCGTAGTCGTGCAGGCCCTCGGCGTCACTGTTCCGGGTGCCCCACACGGTCAGGATCGAGCGGGCGTCGAACTCCAGAAGGTCCTTTTCGGACGGTGTGGCGCCCGCCGCCCGCGCCGAGTCGAGCCAGCGGCCGAGCAGGAAGTGCTCGTCGGTGCCGAGCACCTGGTCGAGCAGATCCATTTGCCGCAGCCAGGTCCCGGTCAGTTCACCGAAGCGCGCGCGGTCCTTCGCGTCGTAGGCGGCCTTGATCCGTGGCAGCAGCTCACGGCTCCGGTTGGCCAGCACCTGGCGCGCGACGTCGACCAGGTCGTACCGGTAGGCCGAACTCCGCCGCAGCGAAGGCGAAACCTGGAGCAGCTCGGTCAGCGCGCGCTCGAATTTCGCCGGGTCGTACCGGAGGTGATCCGGGCTCCAAGCCGCGGCGTGCGTAGTGGTCAGGCTCGGCCTGGCCTCGTAGAGACCGTCCGCGCCTTCGCTCCACTTGTCGACCCGCGTCGTCCCGTATGCCGTTTCGCGAAGCGCATTCCACGCCGCTTTCGCGTGCGGATCCTCGCCTCCGTACCGGGACTCGGCGTACCGGTCGAACCAGGCCGCGAGGTCGACCGAACCGGGCGTCCAGGCGAGGTCGGTCAGCAGCGTCATCGCGGCGGGGTTGTTGTCCGCGCCCTCGGGCATCATCGCGATGCCGGACAGCCTGCTCCCCTGTTTATCCCTCCACTGTGGATAGAGGCGGGCCCAGTCCGGGGTGTTGGCGCCGAGCACGGTGTGGCCGCCGAAGTTCCAGATGCTGCCGAACGCGTACGGCGTGCCCAGCCAGTCCTTCTCGCGGTCGGTCACCGTCGGATAGCGGTCGGAAAGGCCGTCCACGATGAACATCCGGCTCTTGTCGACGGCGCCGAGGATGTCCGGCCGCGGATTGGCCTGCCAGCCGAGGATCGCCCAGACGGCGTCCGGGTGTGCGCTCCGCAGCGCCTGCTGGACGGCCTTCGCCGCCTCGGGAACCGGGACGTCGCCGGGGTTCCCGCCCTCGTGCAGCAGGTCCATTTTGTACATCGACGAGTCGCCGTACAACGTGCTTTGGTTGCGGTAGAAGGAGGCCGCGACCTTGGCGAAGTACGCGTTGCGCGGATCGAGCCAGTCCGGCCGCTCGAAGCCACCCCAAAGGCCCTGCGGGACGACGCGGGCGCCGGGGTTGTGTTCGGTGAACTTCGGCGGCACGGTCCCGAAGTAGCCGGGGAGCACCGGGGTCATGCCGAGTTCGCGCAGCCTGCCGACGATCTTCCGCGCGAGCGCGGTGCGCTGGTCGAGCAGCCGGTCCGAGACGGGCCCGGCGAATCCGGACATGTTCTGCAGCAACCACCACGGCTGGTGCGCGGGCCCGGGGATCCACGCCCGCACGTCCGCGTCGCCGTAGCCGAACTCGCGGAACGTCCGCCGGTAGACCTCGTCCTGTCCGAGGTAGACCAGGACCTCGTTGATCCCGTGCAGCGCGAGTACGTCGATTTCCCTTTCCCAGTAAACCCAATCCGCGTACGGCGCGGTGTAGCCGTCGTTCGTGTCGTTGAACGCGAAGCGGTGCGGCACATCTGCCCGGCGGAGGATCGGGTGGTCCGGCGCCGGGAGCCGCCGGGGGAGGTTCAGCTGCTGCCCGGTCCAGGAGATGTCGGCCTTGACGACCTCGCGGAGGTAGGTGTGGACGCCGGTGAGCAGCACGGCCAGGCTGGTGCCCTCGACGACGATCCGCCCGCGCTGTCCCGAAATCCGGTAGCTGTCCCCGCTGTCCTTCGGCACCGCGCGCAGCCGGATCTGGTCGTGTCTTCCCGGCAGGAGCCGATCGAGCGCGCGAGTAGCGGGTCCGGTGTCGAACGCCTGCGGACCGTCCGGCTCGGCGGAGGCGGTGGTGACGGTGCTCAGCAGGGTGGCGAGCACGGCGGCGACGAGGAACAGGCAGCGGAGACGCGGAGGGTGCATGGCTGGCTCCCGAGGGGTGGCGACAAGCCGACAATGTTCTTTTGTGTTCGCTGGGACCTCGAATCGCACATGATCGTACATCTGGTCTGTACCAATATGTCAAGGGCGGAGCCGCGGCGGGCTTGCGGGGGTGTCGGTGTCTCGAAAGCTCCGTTGGGGACGGTGAACGTCCTGAACGACGCGTTCGGGGCGTGGGACCCGGCAGTGGAGTGCGGGGTGTCTAAAGAGGACAGTGCGGCGTGGAGCGGAGTTCGGTGACCAGTGAACGCAGCCACCGCTCCCGTATCGCCGGTTCGGCGGTGAGGTGCCGGACGAGCGACTCGCGCGTGTCCCGTCGGCGGCCCGCCTCGACCAGCGCGATCGCCTCCGCGAGCGCCTTCCGTGTTCGCTCGTCGCGCCGTGGCGCACGCACGTTTTCGTCAGCCCAGTACCACCGGCTGAAGGTGGGCGAGAGCTTGTGCTGCCGGTCGGCCAGATAGCTCCACGGGCCTGGCTCGAGGGAGACGTTCTGGATCGCACTCGCGGGCAGTTCGACGGTCCAGTCCGCGTGGACCTGCTGCCACCGCCGCGTGTTCGGGCTGGTCTTGTACTCGCAGGTGACGCCGAGGAACCGGAGCTTGCGGCGGATGACGTTCCACGCCACGCGCTCGTCGTCGATCCACTCGCGGAGCCAGCGGTACAGCAGGGCGAACGTCGAACCGGACGAGACGAGGTCGGCGAGGACCGTCGGCTGTGTCCGGCCGGCCATCGCGGCAGGCGAAATCCCGGCGTCGTCGAGGTTCGTGCGCAGCTGCCGGACTTCGTGGTCGCCGAGGCGGCCCCAGTGCGCGAAAGCCGTCGACAGCGGGAGCTGGTGGATCCGGCCGAGCCACGAGGTCCCGTCGAGCGCTCCGCTGAGCAGGTCGAAGACGCTGTCCAGCGAACGCCCGACGAAGTGGATCTCGCCTCCTCCGCTGCGTGCGAGCACCTTCGCGACGCATTGCGTCAGCTGGTCGAGGAACGGCAGATCCGGTGTGGGGACGCCGTCGAGCAGCGTGCCGAGCTGATCGGGCCGGACGAGATCCCACCGGAAGGGCCGGTTCGCTTCGGACATCACACGGGAGTGGATTTCTTGCGGAACCGCGAGCGGACGAAGGCGATGGCCAGCACCGCCGCGGCGAGCACGACCGAGCTGAGCAGCTGCGTCCGCGAACCGTCGTCGGTGAGCATGAGCACCGTGACCGCGGCCATCGCGGCCAGCGCGATCCAGCTCAACACCGGGAAACCCCACAGCCGCACCGGAAGACCGTCCGGGTGCTCCTGCAGCAGGGTGCGGCGCAACCGCAGCTGCGCGCAGGCGACCATGATCCACACCAGCAGCAGGTTCGCGCCGACGGTGTTGAGCAGGTACAGGAAGATCGTCTTCGGCCACAGCAGGTTGAGCACGACCGCCACGAATCCGAACGCCGCCGAGGCCAGCACCGCGGGCCGCGGAACGCCGCCGGGACTCACCTTCGTCAGCAGGCGCGGTGCCTCGCCACGCTTTCCGAGCGAGAAGACCATTCGCGCGGCCCCGTAGAGGTTCGCGTTCAGCGCCGACAGCAGCGCCAGCAGGATGACGACGTTCATCACCTGTCCCGCCGCCGGGATGCCGAGGTGTTCGAGCACCGCGACGAAGGGACTCCCGCCGACCTTGCTGTCGTTCCACGGCAGCAAGGTGACCACGACGATCATCGAACCGACGTAGAACAGCCCGATCCGCCACAGCGCGCTGCGGGCCGCCCGGCCGACGGCGCGGGCCGGGTTGTCGGACTCCGCCGCCGCGATGGTGATGACCTCGAGACCGCCGAAGGCGAACACGACGGCGAGCAGTGCGCTCACCACGCCACTCCAGCCGTGCGGCAGGAGGCCGCCGTCGCCGGTCAGGTTCGCGAGCCCCGGCGAAGCCGTGCCGGGCAGCAGCCCGAAGATCGCCAGCACGCCGAGCACGAGGAACCCGACGATCACGGCGACCTTGATCATCGCCAGCCAGAACTCGAACTCGCCGAAGTTGCCCACCGCCGTGAGGTTCACCGCGGTGAACAACGTCATCACGATGAGCACGAGCGACCACTGCGGCATCGCCGGGATCCACTTGTTCAGGATGATCGCGGCGGCGGTGGACTCGACGGCGAGCACGATGACCAGCGTCGCCCAGTACAGCCAGCCGACCAGGAAGCCGGCCCACGGCCCGAAAGCGCGCTCGGCGTGTTCGGAGAAGGAGCCGCTGGCCGGCATCGCCGCGGCCATCTCGGCCATCATGAACATGACGAGCAGCGCGAGCAGCCCGGCCAGCGCGAAGGAGATGACGATGCCCGGCCCGGCGAGCGCGATCCCCGCGCCCGAGCCCACGAACAAGCCCGAGCCGATGACTCCGCCCAGCGCGAGCATGGTCAGGTGCCGTTGACGCAGGCCGTGGGACAGGCGGGACGTCTTGGGCGCGCCGACGTCCTTGTCGGCGAGTTCGGAAGTCATCGACGAGTGTCCTTCGTGGTGGGGGACAGGCGGACCGAGGCTAGCGGGACCTCGGAAGCCTGTCCGCCCCATTAAGTCGGGAGTGAGGGCCCCGTCACTCCTTCGCCGCAGGGGTGACCCACTGGACCAGTTCGACGACGACGCCGTTGGGATCGGTGACCTGGAACAGCCGCTCGCCCCACTCCTCCTCGCGCAGCGGCAGCGTGATCTCCACGCCTTCGGCGGTGAGCCGGGCGAGTTCGGCGTCGAGGTCGTCGACCACCAGCGCCACGATCGTGCCCGCCGCGTGCTGATCGCGGAAGCCCGGCGGGAGGATCTCCAGCCCGCGCCGCAGGAAGATGACGTTCATCGCCGCGTCGTCCCGGCCGAGCGAGGCGAAGCCGTCGGCCGCCATCTGCTCCTGATAGCCCAGGTGGCGGGTGAAGAACGCGCTCGACGCGGCGACGTCGTCGACGGTGAGCGAGACAGCGCTGGACGTGACCTTCAAAGGTTCTCCTCGGGATGCTCGGGAATTAACTCTGTACAGTGTACAGACTTTCAGCGGGGTTTGCCATTCGGATTTCCCGGCAATCCGGATGGTGGAGCGTGAGGAGGTCGTGATGGCGAGGCCGATCTGGCGGGGTGCGCTCTCGTTCGGTCTGGTGACGGTCCCGGTCCAGCTGTTCAGCGCGATCGAGGACCACGCGGTGCGGTTCCGGCAGTTCGAGCGCGGCACGAGTGACCGCATCCGGTACCGGCGGGTGAACGAGCGCACCGGCAAGGAGGTGCCCTTCGAGGACATCGTGAAGGGCTACGAAACCGGTGGCGGTGAGTACGTCCTGGTCGAGCAGAAGGAACTGGACGAGATCGCGCCCGGCCGGTCGAAGACCATCGACGTCGAGTCGTTCGTCGACCTCGGCGAGGTCGAGCCGATGCTGTTCGACAAGACCTACTGGCTCGGCCCCGGCAAGGAGGAGTCGGACCGGGCCTACGTGCTGCTTCGCGAGGCGCTGGCCCAGAGCGGGAAGGCCGGCGTCGCGAAGTTCGTCATGCGCGGCCGGGAATATCTCGCGCTCGTACGGGCGGGCGACGGCGACGTTTTGCTACTGGACACCCTGCACTTCGCCGCCGACCTGCGCGATCCGGCCGAGGACCTGCCGCGGCTTCCGGGGTCGGTGAAGACGCGCGCGAAGGAACTCGACATGGCCGTCGGCCTCATCGACGCGATGACCGAGGAATGGCAGCCCGAGGAATACCGCGACACCTACACCGAACGGGTCCGCGAGCTGATCGCGGCGAAGAAGTCCGGGGACACCGTCGTGCCCGAGTCCGAACCCGGCGAGCCAACGAAGGTGGTCGACCTGTTCGAGGCGCTCTCGCGCAGTGTCGAGAGCAGCCGCCGTCGAGGCAGGCGGAGCACGAGCGCGCAGGGCAAGGGCAAGGACGCCAAGACAGGCCCGAAACTGTCGGACCTGCCGAAGACCGACCTCGACCGGCTCGCCCGCGAGCGCGGGATCAGGGGCCGGTCCAAGATGAACCGCGCCGACCTCGAAAAGGCGCTCAAGGCTTCGTGAGTCCGCCCGCCTCCCTCGCTGTGCGCTCCAGCTTCTCCCGATAGTCCTTCCACCACGTCTCGTCGCCGGTCGGCAGGTTGGTGGAGTCCTGCCGCAGCCCGACGGTGCCGTCCATGAGTTCGCGGATGATGTCGGCGTGGCCCGCGTGCCGATCGATCTCGGCGATCATGTGCACCAGGATCCGGTGCAGCGTGACCTCGGCACGTTCGCCCGGCCAGTGCGGTACGCGGCCCGGCGCGTCCAGCGGCAGTGCGTCGATCGTCGCGTCGGAATGCGCTCGCACCCGGCGATACAGCCCGAGGATGTCCTCGCGAGACTCGTCGGCGGTGGCCCACATATCGACATGAGGATCCTCGTCGATCTTGTCGAACCACGGGGGCCGGACGTCGAACGGCCTGCCGAAGGTGTCGCCGAAATAGGCGATCTCGCAGGACGCCACGTGCTTGACGAGACCGAGCAGGTTGGTGCCGGTCGGCGTCATCGGGCGGCGGACGTCGTACTCCGACGCCCCGTCGAGCTTCCACAACAGGGCGTCGCGGGCGATCTGGAGGTACCGGTGCAGGTCCGGCTTCGGGTCCGAGGTCATGGTGCGCACGCTAACAGCGGGCACCGACAGAAAACGCGTTTCAGGAGGTCAGCGCGGCATCCAGCTCGGCGAGCAGCCTCGCCTTCGGCCGGGCGCCGACGATCGAGCGGATCGGCACGCCGTCGCGGAAGAGCATCAGCGTGGGCAGCGACATCACCTGGTAGTCCCGCGCGATCACCGGGTTCTCGTCGGTGTTGAACTTGCGCACGATCAGCTCGCCCGCCCGTTCGGCCGCGATCTCGGCGAGCACCGGGGCGATCATGTGGCACGGCGGGCACCACTGCGCCCAGAAGTCCACCAGGACGGGCTTGCCTGCCCGGAGCACTTCCTGCTCGAAGGTGGCGTCGGTGACGACGACGAGGTCGGCGGTCGGTGCGGACATCAGGACTCCTTCGGGGCGGGCCGGGTCACCCGGCACGGATCGGGCTGCCGGGACATGGCCTCGGTCAGCTTCGTCACCAGGCCGGCCCGGACGGCGTTGAGCCGCTCCAGGCAGGCGTCGACCTCCGCGAGCTTGCGCTCGTAGACCTCGACCGAATCGGCACAGTCGTCCCCGGCCGGATGCCCGGCACGCAGGCACTCCACGAACGGCCGCGTGTCGTCGAGGCTGAGTCCCGCGGCCTGCAGGCTCAGGATCTCGTTGACCAGCCGGACGTCCTCTTCGCCGTACTCGCGGTAGCCGTTCTCCCGGCGGCGCACCGCGAGCAGTCCCTGGGACTCGTAGAACCGCAGCGCGCGCGTCGTGGTGCCCGCTCGCCGGGCGAGTTCACCGATTCGCATGTCCTCGACGGTAAACGTTGACGTCAACGGCAAGGCAAGGATTGCCAGGAGGCGACTACTTTGGGTGGCAGCAGCGCAGGGATGGACAGAGGAAAGTGGTGATGAGCCGGATGGCTCTGAAGATCGGGTACAAGGCGTCGGCCGAGCAATTCGGCCCGCGCGAACTCGTCGAGTACGCCGTGCTCGCCGAGCAGGTCGGGCTGGACAGCGTCATGGTGAGCGACCACTACCAGCCGTGGCGGCACACCGGCGGCCATGCTCCGTTCTCGTTGTCGTGGCTTTCGGCGGTGGGGGAGCGCACCTCGCGCGTGATCCTCGGCACGAGCGTGCTGACCGCGACGTTCCGGTACAACCCGGCCGTGATGGCGCAGGCGTTCGGCACGCTCGGCTGTCTCTATCCCGGGCGCGTCCTGCTCGGCATCGGCAGCGGCGAGGCGCTCAACGAGGTCGCCGTCGCGCGTATCGAATGGCCGGGGTTCAAGGAGCGCTTCGCGCGCCTGCGCGAGGCTGTCGAGCTGATGCGCACGCTGTGGCGCGAGGAGCGGGTCACGTTCGAGGGCGAGTACTACCAGACCACCGACGCCACGGTGTACGACCGGCCCGAGGGCGGTGTGCCGATCTACATCGCCGCCGGTGGCCCGGTGATGGCGAAGTACGTCGGCAAGCAGGGTGACGGGTTCATCTGCACCAGCGGCAAGGGCATGGACCTCTACACCGAAAAGCTGCTGCCCGCCGTCGCGGAGGGTGCCGAGGCGAACGGGCGGAAGCTGTCCGATGTGGACAAGATGATCGAGATCAAGCTGTCCTACGACCCGGACCACGAGAAGGCGCTGGAGAACACCCGCTTCTGGGCGCCGCTTTCGCTGACGCCGGAGCAGAAGCACGGCATCGAGGACCCGGCGGAGATGGAACGCGCCGCCGACGCGCTGCCGATCGACCAGGTGGCCCGGCGGTGGATCGTCGCCTCGGATCCTGCGGAGGCCGTCGAGCAGATCAAGCCGTACGTGGAGGCCGGATTCGACCACCTGGTCTTCCACGGCCCCGGTCACGACCAGGAGCGCTTCCTGAAGAGCTTCTCCGAGCAGGTCGTCCCCCGGCTGCGCGAACTCGGCTGACCGGCCGCCGCGCACCGAAATGCCGTTGAGGCCACCTTACGGGCGTCAGACGCCCGTAAGGTGGCCTTAACGGGCTCTTTGCGCTCTTGTGTGGGTGGTGTGGGCGTGGCGTGAGGGCGCACGCCGTTGCCGGGCCTTAGTTTCTGGCTTGTCGAAGGTCAGGAACCAAGTGATCGGGGAACGGCGTGCGCAAGGCGAGTTTATGGCAGCGTCTGTTCGGGTTGGAACGGGCTGTGGTCGAGGATGTCGAGTTCGATCCGGGGCGGGCGGTGGTGGTGGTGCGTGCCCGGCCGGTGGCGCGGGCCCGGCGCCGCTGTGGGGTGTGTGGTACGCGGTGTCCGCGGTATGACCGGGGTGTGGGGCGGCGGCGGTGGCGGGCGCTGGATCTGGGCACTGTGCAGGCGTTCATCGAGGCCGATGCGCCGCGGGTGTCGTGCGTGCGGCATGGGGTGGTGGTCGCGGCGGTGCCCTGGGCCCGTCACGGTGCCGGGCATACCCGCGCCTTTGACGACACGGTGGCGTGGCTGGTGTGTCAGACCTCGAAGTCGGCGGTGCGGGAGTTGATGCGGATCGCGTGGGCCACTGTCGGGGCGATCGTCACCCGGGTGTCGGCCGACATCGATGCTCGTGTCGACCGGTTAGAGGGGTTGCGGCGGATCGGGATCGATGAGATCTCCTACCGGCGCGGGCAGCTGTTCTTGACCGCGGTGGTCGATCACGACACCCGTCGGCTGGTCTGGCTCGGCGAAGGCCGGACCAAAGCGACCCTGGAGGCGTTTTTCGACCAGCTCGGCGACAACCGTGCCACGCTGATCACCGAGATCACCGCCGACGCGGCACCGTATATCGCCACCGTGGTCGCCGACCGCGTCCCGCAGGCGGTGCGCTGCGCGGACCCGTTCCACGTCGTGCAATGGGCCACCCACGAACTGGACCTGGTCCGGCGGCGGATCTGGAACACCGCCCGCAACGCCCCCGGCGGACGTGGTCGGACACGGGACGGGCGGTCCCAGGAATCGGCGGGGGACGCCCGCATGCTGCAGCGTTCCCGCTATGCGTTGTGGAAGAACCCCGAAGACCTCACCGACCGGCAGAAAGCCAAACTGGACTGGATCGCCGCAACATCACCGGAGCTATACCGTGCTTACCTGCTCAAAGAAGGCCTCCGCACCGTGTTCACCGTCGGCGGCGAGGACGGCATCACAGGGCTGACACGCTGGCTGGCCTGGGCGCAACGCTGCCGCATCCCCGAATTCGTGCGTCTGGGCCGCAAAGTCCGCCGCCAGCTCGACGCCATCCACGCCAGCCTCCGCCTCGGCCTGTCCAACGCCCTGCTCGAAGCCACCAACACCAAAATCCGGCTACTCACCCGCGTCGCCTTCGGCTTCCGCAAACCAGAATCACTCACAGCGCTAGCAATGCTCGCCCTGGGCGGCCACCGACCCGACCTACCAGGCCGATGACCACCCACAGATCGACACGAAGAGCCCCTTAACGGCAGGTACCCCCGGGGAGTAGGTACGGTGGAGGGCGTGGAGCGTGGGACGGCGGCGGGGCAGGGCCGGGTGATTGCCCGGCTGCTGACGTTGTGCGCCCTGCTCACCGGCGTGTTCCTCATGCACGGTCTGCCCGCGCAGGCGTGTGCCGGGGGTGCCATGGCGGAGCACGGCATCGGCCATGCGATGCCCGCGCCGCCCATGGCGGGCCTGCCGAACGCGGCACCCGCGTCGGAACACGGCAGTGTCTGCGTATCGACTCCGCCGCCACGCGGCTGGGCCGCGTTGCTGCTACTCCTGCTGCTCGCCGTCGTGCTGATCTCGGTGTCCCCGCCGCTGTCGGCGACGCGCCGGTTCGCGCGGTTCCTCCGGCACAGAGCGCCACCGAGACCCCCGGATTTGCTGACCACGTTGTGTGTTTCCCGGACGTGACAGGGAGCGGCCTCCGCTGACCTGTTCACCTCGCACGCGTTCTTCGCGTGTCCTTTTTGGAGAGACACTTCGTGATGCCTTCTTTGCTCCGTAAACCTTTCCGCCGTTCGACGACACTGATCGGCGTGGTGACGGCGGCGGGCCTGCTCGTCACCGCCTGCTCCGGTAACGATTCCGGAATGTCCGGAATGGACCATGGCACGTCCGGCGCTCCTGTGTCCGGGCAGGACATGCCGGGCATGGCCATGCCCGCCGGTGACGGCCTCGCCGCCGAGTCCGCCGGGTTCCGGTTCGCTCCCGAGACGACGTCGCTGCCCGCGGGGCAGCCGTCCGCGTTCCGGTTCCGGATCACCGGGGCCGGCGGCGCGGCGGTGACCGCGTTCCAGCCGGAACAGACGAAGCTGATGCACTTCTACCTGATCCGAACGGATCTGAGCGGGTTCCAGCATCTCCACCCGGTGATGGCCGCCGACGGGACGTGGACGGCCGACCTCGCCGCCGCGCAGCCCGGCACGTATCGCGCCTACACGCAGTTCACCACGAAGGACAGTGCGGGCAAGGATGTTCCGCTCGTGCTGAGCCGGCAGGTCACCGTGCCAGGAGACGCGCCGGGCACCCCGCTGCCCGCGGCGTCGGCAATGACCACTGTGGACGGTTACACGCTGACGCTGGGCGGGGACAAGCTCATGGCCGGGATGAGTCACGAGCTGACCGTCACGGTGTCGAAGGACGGCAAGCCGGTCACCGACCTGCAGCCCTACCTCGACACGTACGCGCACCTGACCGGTTTCCACGCCGGGGACCAGGCCTTCGCGCATCTGCACCCGCACGGCAAAGCCGAGGGAGACCACGGTGGCCCGGCGCTGAAGTTCGAGGCGACGCTGCCGAAGGCCGGGGACTGGCGGCTGTTCGTGCAGTTCCAGACCGGCGGGGTGCTGCACACCGCCGCGGTGACCCTCGCCGTCGGCTGACCTGCCGGGGCTACCTCGGCATTCAAGCCCGCGCGGCGAGCTTTTCGACGCGCCGGTGCAGAGTGTCGAGGTAGTCCTCGGACTCCGGTTTCATGAGCACGCTGCGCAGCACCCGCACCCGGGCGACGTCCTCGGTGAAGCCGGGATGGCGGCGCCCGAAGCCGGCCGCGCTGGTGGACAGCACGCTCAGGAACACCGGATCGTCCGGATCCGTCATGCCCTCGTGCATCACCCGGGCCGAGGCGGCGTCGACCTCGCTGAGCCGCCGGCCGGTGACCGGGAAATAGCTCACGATGTCCAGTTCCGGCAGCTGGTAGAGCCGCAGGTGTTCGCTCGCCTCGATCAGCGCGGCCCAGCTCGCCGCCGCCCGCCTGCCCGCGGCGAGCACCGCGCCGAGGCCGTCGGTGGTGAGTGGGAACAGCCGGAACGTCAGCCACAACGCCGCCGCCGCGGCGCCCGGTCGTGAGCATTCGAGGCTGATCTCGCCCAGATGCAGTTCGTCGGAGGTGAAGTAGGTGTAGGGCGAATCGTGCCGGTAGAATCGTCCGACCGCCGGATCGGCGAACAGCACCGCGCCGCAGCCGTAGGGCTGCAGGCCGTGCTTGTGCGGGTCGACCACCACCGAATCGCAGCCCGCGATCGCCTCCCACGGCGCGGCTTCGAGCCCGTCGTTGCCCGCGAGCAGGGTGAAGAACCCGCCGTACGCCGCGTCGACGTGCACCCGCACGCCGTGCTCGCGGCACAACGCGAGAACGTCGTGAATCGGGTCGACGACGCCGAGGCCGGTGGTGCCCGCGGTGACCACCACCGTCCCGATCGTGCCGCGGCCGAGAAGCTCACGCAGCGCGTCGACGTCCATCCGGCCCGTCGCGTCCACGGGCACCGGGACGCCTTCGACGCCGAGGAGTCCGCACATCCGCGCGTGCGTGTAGTGGCTTTCCGCGCTGAAGGCGACGCCGCGCCCCGGGTGGATTTCCCTTGCCACGTAAAGGGCTTCGAGGTTGGCGATGGTCCCGCTGCTGGTGAGGTGTCCCAGATGTGTGCCGAAGCCGAACATCGTGGCCAGCTCGGCGACGACCTCGCGTTCCATCCGCGCGGTCGCCGGTCCGCCGTCGAGGGCGTGGTTGTTCGGATTGACCAGCATCGCGGCGAGATACCCCGCCACCGCGGCCGGATGTGGCGGCTTGAGCATCTGCCCGGCGTAGCGCGGGTGGAAGAACGGGTAGTTGTCCTCCAGTCGTTCGGCCAGTTCGTCCACAATGGACTCCAGCTTCGCCTGGTCGACGCGTAGCGCCTCGGCCACCTGGTACTCGCCGAACCGGGACGTCCACCGCTCGTGGTTGTCCAGCACTCTGGTCAGCGCGCTTCGCAGATCCATCGCTCTCCCCGTGCCGAGGCGAACCCAGTCATTTGGGCCCAAATATAACACGGGGAGAGCGCCGGATCAGGCTGTGACCGAAGTGGAGTAGTCCTTCACGGTCATCGATTCGTGCATGCGGAAGGTCTGGGTGTTGAGCCGCGCCAGTGCCTTGCCCACGCCGGCGGGCAGGGCGGAGACGATCCGCGCGCCGGTGACGAGCCCCCACATACCGAACCGCGAACCCGGGATGAGGGTCTTGGCCGCGGTCGTGGCGAAGGTGCGGCTGGCCTGTACCAGCTCGGCCATTTCCCGTTCGTAGGCGGGGAAGGCGCGGGTGTGGTCCCCGTTCGCGGCGGCGAGTTCCCCGGCCAGGACGTAGGCGCCGAGCACGGCGAGGCTGGTGCTGCCGCCGACCGCGGGCCCTGGACAGTAACCCGCGTCGCCCACGAGCGTCACCCGCCCGCGCGACCATGTGTCCATCCGCAGCTGGGTGATCGAGTCGAAGTAGAACGCCGGGGTGTCCTCCAGTCGCCCCAGCCATTCGTCGACGTCGGAGTGCAGCCCGGCGAACGCCGCGCGCAGAAGTTCCTTCTGCCGTGCGACATCGCGGTAGTGGTAGTCGAGCGGTTCGCTACGGAACAGGCACACCACCCGCGCGTCGCCGAGGTGCCGCGCGCCGTACATCCCGGCCATCCGGTCGACACCGAGGTGATTGACGAACTCGCCGTCGAGGTTCCGGTCGTTGGGCACCGAAAACACCGCGAGGTAGGCACCGATGAACTCGCTGAACCGCGACTCCTCGCCGAAGACGAGCCGCCGGACGTTCGAGTGCAGCCCGTCTGCCCCGACCACGATGTCGAAGCGGCGTGGCGCACCGTGTTCGAAGGTCACTTCGCCGTCGTCGGAGATCGACGTGATCGAGTCGCCGAACACGTACTCGACGTCGTCGCGGGTGGCGTCGTAGTACACCTCGCCCAGGTCGTCCCGCATGATCTCGAGGTGCCGGTCCGAGGTCGCGCCGTAGATCTTCGTGAGATCCACCGAAACCGGCCGCGCGACACCCTCGCGGTACACGGTCATCCGGTCGGTGCCGGTGGCCTTCGCTTCGAGCCGGGGCAGCACGCCCATCCGCTCGGAGATCTCCATGGCGGGCCGGAACAGGTCGACGGCGTGCCCGCCCGTCTTGCGCGGGGACGGGGCGCGTTCGACCACCGTGACCTCGAAGCCGTGGCGGGTGAGCCAGTAGGCCAGGACCGGTCCGGAGATGCTGGCGCCGGAAACGAGTACTCTCATGATTCCTCCTTACTTACCGGAAGGTAAGCGTACCATCGATCTGACCTAACGGTAAGTAAGTTATCCTGGATCAGTGGCGAAACCTCCGGGCACCAAGCAGCGCATCCAGACGGCCGCGCGTGAGCTCTTCACGAGCAAGGGGGTGCGCAACACCAGCCTGCAGGAGATCGCCGACCGGCTCGGGATCACCAAACCGGCGCTGTACTACCACTTCTCCTCACGCGAGGAACTGGTCCGCAGCATCGTGCAACCGCTGATCGACGAGGGCGAGGCGTTCCTGGTCGCCCAGGAGGCGCTGGACGAGGTCGCGCCCCGCGCGTTGTTCGAGGAGTACTTCGACTTCCACTACCGGCACCGCGAACTGATCGTCCTCGTGATGAGCGAGCTGACGACGTTGTCCGAGCTCGGCCTGATCAGGATCGTGCTGGCCTGGCGGGAACGGCTCGCGGCGCTGCTGACCGGCCCGGATCCCTCGCTGGCGTTGTCGGCTCGCGCGGTGGTCGCGCTCGGCGGCATCCAGGACTGCACCGTCCAGTTCCCCGACGCGCCCGCCGACGAACTGCGGAAGGCAACGGTCGACGCGGCCTGTGCCGCGCTGGGTGTCTGAACTACCGGTCGCAGTCGGCTGGACGGCAGAACACCGTCACGAATCCGCCGTTCGCCAGGACCGGCACGCTGATCCGGCCGTCGGGCTCGACGGAGAACCTCTCGCGCGTGAGTCCGCCTCCTGGCTTGTCGCGTACCAGCTCGGCGCGCCACGGGCCTTCGCCGAGGAAGTCCAGCCGCGAGGTGATCGTGGTCGCCGGCCCGGCGTGGATGCCACCGAGGAACCAGCGGCCGCCGGAGCGTCGCGCGAACACGGCGTCCTGGCCGGGCCTGCCGGTGATCAGGCGGGTTTCGTCCCAGACCGTCGGGAGCCGGTCGAGTGTCCAGAGTGCCTCGGGCCGCGATTCGTAGTTCTCGGGTTTGTCCGCGGCGTGCTGCCAGCCGGACTCGTAGACGAAGAACGTCGCGACCTCGTGTGCCTCGGTGGTGTCCCGATCCGACACGACGAACGCCGTCGGCGTGTAGTCCATACTGCCGACCACGTTGCGGGTGAACGGGAACATCGTGTTGGTCGACGCGCGGGTCTTGAACTGCTCGGCGCCGCGTACCGCCTCCATGCTCATCACGTGCGGCCAGGTGCGTTGCAGGCCGCGGGGGATCGTCGCGCCATGGAAGTTGATCATCAGGCGGAAGCGCGCGGCGTCGGCGACCATGGCGTCGTACCACCGGAACCGCGCCTGCGCGTCGGAATCCATGAAGTCGACCTTGACCCCGGCCGCGCCCCACAGCTTGGCCTTGGTGAGGTTGATCGCCCGCTTCGCCGCGGTGTCCATTGTGGACCAGTGGTACCAGAGGATCACGTCGACGTCGCGTTCCCGCGCGTAGTCGATGATGCCGGGCACCCAGGACGCGTCCCAGCCCTCGTCGATTAGCACGTACGGCCAGCCGTTCCGCGCGGCGAAATCGATGAAGTCCTTCTGCCGCTTCGGATCCTTC
Organism: Amycolatopsis sp. NPDC059027; assembly: GCF_042739735.1. Lineage (NCBI taxonomy): Bacteria > Bacillati > Actinomycetota > Actinomycetes > Pseudonocardiales > Pseudonocardiaceae > Amycolatopsis > Amycolatopsis sp. NPDC059027. Next base: position 71,652 of record NZ_JBHYIK010000040.1, read on the forward strand.
GGGCTGTCGTGCTCGGAAAGCCATGACCACGCCACCTTGCCCGGCCGGATCCACGAGGTGTCTGCCAGTTTCGACGGCGGTGCCAGGTCGTCCACGAGGGTGGATTCGGTCACCGTCGCCAGATCGCCGATGATCGCCACCCGCCACGGCGTCGGGCCCCGCGTGTGGACCTCGGTGTCAGCGAGCTTGATCCGGTAGTTGCCGCTGCCGGTGTGGGTCAGCCGCGCGCCGGAGTATCGTCCGTCCACATCGGACTCGGTGAGCAGGGCGTAGGTGCCGCCGACGTCGAACAGTGACGGGAAGCCGTAGTCGCCGCGTGGGGCGCCGGCGGCGGTGGTCTCGAACCGGACGCCTTCGTAGTTCGGTGTGTAGGGCAGCAGCCACGCGGCCGACGCCGGTGCCGGGGCGAACGCGGACGTCTCGCCGGTCACCCGCACCCGCTCGGCCTCGGGCAGGTGATAGCGGTAGGCGACGCCGTCTGCCGCGGCACGGACCACGACGTCGAGCCGGACGTCGTCCTCGTTCTCGAACGACAGTGTCATCTCCGCCGAGCGCGCGTGCCGGTGCAGGCGTTTGCCGGTGGTCATGGTGTACCGCTCGTCGACCTCGCGGTCCGTGCGGCCGAGGAAACGCAGTCCGCGCGTGAGGTCGGCGGCGGTGGTGCGGATGCCCATCGGTGCCGGGGCGAGGACCGATCGTCCGCCGCGGGTGGCCGCGAACAGCAGGCTGCCGTCCGCGTCGAGGGAGACCTCCGCTGTCACGTCGCCGGTCAGGCTGACCGCCCAGCGGTCCGCGGCGGAGGCGGTGGTCGCCGTGAACGGGAGCAGCGGAATGACCGCGAGCAGGAGCAGGAACCGCCGGATCGCCAACGGATTCTCCTTGTCCGTAGGACTTCTTCGTCCGTCCGGTCATCCTGCGGGAACGGTGCGTATCCGGTCAATCGCTCATCGGAGTGGCCGGAAGTGATCATTTCCCGATCACCGGTACGCGATCGGATTCGGGTACTCTGGCGGGGTCTGGGAAAGGGGGGCGCATCGTGACCACATTGCTGGCCTTGGCGTTCCCCGCGCTCACCTCGGCCACGGCCCTGGTCGCGTTCGCGTCGGTCGTGGCCGCGAGCTTGCTCGTGGTCCTCCTCGTCAGCCGCGCCCACGGCGATGAACTGGCCCTGTGGTCGGCGCCGACACGAGGCCGCGCCATCGCGTTGCGGCAGCGGGCCCGCCGCGCCGAGTTCATCAGGCTCAGGGATCCCGGCGCGCCCGGCCGCAGCAGGCCACGGGCACCGGGCACGCGCAGCACGGCTGCGTAGTTCTCCCTTTCTTTTCTGCGCAGCCATTCCGTTCACCTCACTGTTCTTCTTTCTAGCCACGGAGTGCTGCCCATGTTCGGCTTTCTCGACGTGCCCGTTTCGGGCGCGTATCACCTCGTCCACTGGCTTGTCGCGGTCACCCAGCCCGTCACCGGTCACTTCGCGATCGCGCTGGCGATCGTCCTGTTCACCGCCACCGTCCGGCTTCTGCTGCTCCCGCTCGCGAAATCCGCCGTACGCGGCGAGCGGGCCAGGGCCGAGCTGATGCCCCGGATCGGCGAGCTGCAGAAGAAACACGCGGGCGACCGCGAACGGCTGGCCGCCGAAATCTCCCGGCTGCAGGCCGAATCGGGCACATCGATGTTCGTCGGCTGCCTGCCGATGCTCGCGCAGCTGCCGTTCTTCTGGGTGATGTACCGGCTGTTCACCACCCCGGTGATCGACGGCGAGCCCAACTCGCTGCTGTCCGGCACGGTGCTGGGGACGCCGCTGGGCGGGCACGGCTTCGCGGCGGGCCCGATGGTGTTCGTGATCGCGGCCGCGCTCGGTGTCGTCGCGTGGTTCTCGGTGCGCTGGCAGGACCGTCAGCGGACCGAAACCGCCTCGGCGCCCGCCGCGAAGCTGCTGCGGTTCCTTCCCTATGGGACCGTGCTCGCCACGATCTTTCTCCCGGTGGCCGCGGATCTGTACCTGCTCACGACCACCGCGTGGACCGCCGCCGAACGCGCGCTGCTACGCCGTCCACAACGGACGGTCCAGCCGACGGACAAATAGGACTCAGCTCAGCCGGGCGGCGCGTGATTCGAGGTAACGCCGCTCGGCGAGACTGGTCGTGATCCGCGCGGCGAGCCGGTAGCTCTCCAGCGCGCCCGCCGTGTCGCCCGCCTTCTCCCGCAGGTGCGCGCGGACGGCGTGCAACCGATGGTGGCCGGACATCCGGTCGTCACTGTCCAGTGTGGACAGAAGATCGAGGGCAGCGGCCGGGCCCTGGGTTTCGGCGAGCGCGACAGCGCGGTTGAGCGTCACCATCGGGTTGGGTGCGATCCGTTCGAGGATCTTGTACAGCGTGTGGACCTGCTGCCAGTCGGTGTCCTCGGCCTTCGCCGCGCTCGCGTGCGTCGCGGCGATCGCCGCTTGGAGCAGATAGGGGCCCAGCGACGCGTGCTTCATGGTGTCGCCGATCAGCGTCGTCCCCTCCACCAGCAGCTCGCTGTCCCACAGGGTGCGGTCCTGCTCGGCCAGCGGGATCAGTTCACCGGACGGCCCGGTGCGGGCGCCGCGGCGCGAGTCGGTCAGCAACATGAGCGAGAGCAGCCCGGCGACCTCGGTGTCTTCGGGCAGCAGCCGCCGGACCAGACGGGTCAGCCGGATGGCTTCCTGGGCGAGGTCGGCGCGGTGCAGGGTCTCGCCCGAGGATGCCGTGTAGCCCTCGTTGAAGATCAGGTAGAGCACCTGCAGGACGACGGCGAGCCGTTCGTCGCGTTCGTCGGCCGCGGGCATGGCGAACTGGCTGCCCGCGGCCTTGATGTTCTTCTTGGCACGGCTGATGCGAGCGGCCATCGTGGCCTCGGGCACCAGGAAGGCGTGCGCGATCTCGGCGGTGGTGAGGCCACCGACGGCGCGCAGGGTGAGCGCGGTCTGGGACGCCGGGGTCAGGGTCGGGTGGCAGCACAGGAAGAGCAGGATCAACGTGTCGTCGGCGTCGGGGACGTCCTCGTCGCGTTCGCCGGTGTGCAACGGAAGTGCCTGCGCGGTGGCGGTGTCCTCCCGCTGCCGGCGCGACTGGTCCTTGCGGAACTGGTCGATCAGCCGCCGCGAGCCGACGGAGATCAGCCAGCCGCGCGGGTTGGCCGGGACGCCCTGATCGGGCCATTGCGTGGCCGCGGCGAGGACGGCCTCCTGAACGGCGTCCTCGCATTCCTCGAACTGGCCGTAGCGGCGGGCGAGCACGCCGAGGACCTGCGGCGCCAGCTCGCGCAGCAGGTCCTCGATCGCGGGCGCGGTGTTCACATCTCCATCCCGGCGGAGAACATGACCGGCCGCACCTCGACGCCGAATCCTTCGACGCGGGCCTCGGGAATCCGGGCCGCGAGTTCGATCGCGCGTTCCTTGTCGTCGCAGTCGATCAGGTAGTAGCCGGAGAGGAACTCCGCGGCTTCGCGGTAGGGGCCGTCGGAGACGACCGGCTCGCCGCCCCGGACGCGGACCACGGCACTGTGTGACGGGTCGGCCAGCGCCTGGCTCATGATCATTTCACCGGACTCGGTGATCGCGTGCGCGAACGTGCCCCGGCCGTCCCGCACCGCGGCACGTTCGTCCTCCGGTAGCGCTCTCCATGCCGCCGGGTTCATATGCGTGTTCAGCAGGAACTTCATCTCGACTCCCTCGGGTGACGGCCCGTGGCGGGCCCCTTCACCGGTGGGTCGTCGCCGATGGCGTCCCCTCGACATGCCGCCGCCGGGAATCTTGGCACAGTTCTCCGCCGGGTGGGCGGATTACCGGCCCGCGCGACGAAGCTCGGCGGCGACTTCTCCGGCCGCGGCGATGCCGTCCTCCTCGGGCTCGTCCGGCAGCGGCAACAGGATCACCGATTCGCTCCCGGCCTCGTGCAGCCGCCGGACCCGCTCGGCACATCCGGCGAGGTTCCCGGACACCGTGAGGTGGTCGATCCACTCCGGTCGCAGCCGCGCGGCCAGCTCGTCCGCGCCCTCTTCGATGAGGGCGAGGATCTCCTCGCCGAACGGCAGCGGCCGCAGGTGCTCGGCGGTGCTGGGCTTGAGGCTGTCGGCCAGGGTCTTCCGGACGCGCTCCCTCGCCCGGTCCGGGTCCTGGCCCAGCGCGAGCCAGTTGTAGGTGACGACCGTGTGCGGGTCGGCGTCGATCGTGGCGCGGGCGGCTCGCACGTACTCCGGGGCGGCGGGCTCGGCGAGCACCGTGCCGTCGGCGGCCCTGCCGGACAGCGCGAGCGACTTCGGCCCGCGGACCCCGGCGAGCACCGGCGGCACGACAGCGGGCGGATAGTCCAGCTCGACCTCGTCGAGCCGGACGTACTTACCCGACACGGAAAGCCGCTCGCCCGCGAGCAGCCGCCGGATCGCGGTGAGCGTCTCCTCCAGCGCCGTCAGCGGGGACGCGGGGTAGGCGCCGATCTGCCGCATCCAGGACGGCACGCCGTGGCCGATCCCGGCGATCAGGCGCCCGGGGTGCAGCTCGGCGAGCGTGGCCAGCTCCATCGCGGCGATGGCGGGGTTGCGGGCGACCGCGGGCAGCACGCCGATGCCGACCGGGATCTTCTCGGTCGCGGCCAGCACTGTCGCCGCGGTGGCGATGCCGCCCGCGTAGAAGCAGTCCTCGACCACCCAAAGTTCGTCGAGCCCCGCCTGCTCCGCCTGGCGCGCCAGCTTCGTCAGCCGTGCCGGGGGTACTTCGCGGGAGATCCGGACGCCGACGCGTGAAGTGGTCATGACGATGATCGTGCCAGCGCCCGCACGGCAGGGCCACCGGATTTCCTTGCTGTGGCTGGTTATCCGGCTTATTCGGCGAGCCGGTGCAGGAGGAAGATGCCGTTCACCGCGGGCCGGTCGCGACGCTGGTCGTCGGTCGAGACGTATTCGTCGAGGACCTCGAGGATGCGGCGGTCCAGCTCGGCGACGTCCTCCGGGGACAGGTGCAGCAGAAAGCGCTCGTAGGCCTGAACCTGCTCCGGGCCCGCCTCGCGCAGCTCCTCCTGAAAAGCTTCGACCGGAGCGAACCGGGTCTCCGCGTCGAAGTCGTTCAGCGGACCGTCGAGCCACCAGGTGTTGCCGACAGCGCGATAGGGCTTCTCCAGTGCGCCGCTCTCCCCGGTGCGGACCGCCGCCTGCTCCAGCAAGCCCGCGTCGACCAGCTGGCGGACGTGGTAGAGCACGGTGCCCGGGTCGCGTTCGAGGCGGTCGGCCAGCTGCTTGTTCGTCAGCTCCTTCTGTTGGCACAGGCGCAGAATCCGCAGGCGCAGCGGGTGACCGGCCGCCTTCGCCTCCTTCGCCGTCGCAGGGCGGCGTTTGCGCGCGGCAGCGGGCCCGCTCGCGGGCTGCCGGATGGTCGTCTCGCCGTCCATGACGGCCACGGTAGTCCATCGATGGATTCAGCCACATCGATGGAGTTTTCTCAATCGATGTGTAATTCTCCATGGGTGGATGTGCCTGCGAAGCGAGGTCTGGGCGGGGACTACTGGCGGCTGTGGACCGCGGCCGGTCTGTCGAGCCTGGCCGACGGCGTCGTCAAGAACGCCCTCCCGCTGGTGGCCATCGGCTTCACCCGATCCCCAGTGCTGATCTCGGGGCTGGCCGTCGCCTTCAGCCTGCCGTGGCTGGTGTGCGCGTTGCCGGTCGGTGCGCTGGTCGACCGCATCGATCGTCGCCGTGCGATGCTGGGCGCGAACGTGGCCAGAGCTGTGCTGCTCGCTGTTCTCGTCCTCGCGATGGCGTTCGATGTCGGTTCGATCTGGGCGCTGTACGTCGTCGCGGTCTTCGTCGGTGTCGCCGAGACGATCTACGACACCGCGGCGCAGTCGATCATGCCGCAGATGGTCGGGCGCGAGCACCTCTCCCGGGCCAACGGACGCCTCTACGGGGCCGAGATGACGGCCAACGAGTTCGCCGGCCCGCCGTTGGCCGGATTCCTGGTGGCGGCCGGGACGATGTTCGCGCTCGGGACGCCGGTCGGGCTGTGGGCCGTCGCCATCGTGGCGCTGGTGGCGCTTCGCGGGCGATTCCGGATTCACCAGGAGCGGCCCGCCAGCCTGCGCGCCGACATCGCAGAGGGGCTGCGATTCCTTTGGCGACAAAGGGTTTTGCGGACCTTCGCCGTCATGGTCGGTGTGTTCAACTTCGCCACCGGTGCCGTGTGGGCCGTTCTGGCACTCTATGCGGTCGGGCCGGAATCCATGCTGAAACTGTCCACACAGGACTACGGTTTCCTGCTGACCATGGTGGCTGCCGGGAACGCCGTCGGTTCGCTCTTCGCGGAACGGGTCGAACGGCTCCTGGGCCGGGCGCGGTCACTCGGCGCGGGGTTCCTCTGCACCGCCGTATTGCTGGGTGTTCCCGCGTTCACCGCGCAACCGCTCGTCGTCGGGGCCGCGTTCTTCGTCGGCGGTCTGGGAATCGTGGTCTCGAACGTCGTCATGGTTTCGCTGCGCCAGCGAATTACTCCGGATCGGCTGCTCGGACGCCTCAGCAGCGCGCACCGGCTCGTCGCCTGGGGCACCAAACCGCTGGGCGCGGCCGCGGGCGGGCTCTTGGCGCAGTGGCTGGGGCTGTCCGCCTTGTTCGTGATCATGAGCGGGTTCGTGCTCACCCTGGTCGTCGGTGTGCGGGTGGTGACCGACAAGGCCATGGACGCCGCGGAGCGTGTCGCACGGGAGGGTGAGCCCGCTTGACAGGCAAGTGACGGCTTGCCTATAACGGGGTGTGTGGACGCGGACCTGTTCAAGGCGATCGGCGACGCGACGCGACGCACCATCCTGGACGAGCTGACCGAAAAGGACGGTCAGACACTGTTCGAGCTTTGTGGCCAGCTGAGCATGAGGCACGGCCTGGCGTCTTCGCGTCAGGCCATTTCGCAGCACCTCGCGGTGCTCGAGCAGGCAGGCCTGGTGCACACCCGGCGGCAAGGCCGGTACAAGTTCCACCACATCGACACGAGCCCGCTGCGTTCGATCGTCGAGCGGTGGCCCATCGACCGAGAGGCACCGAACCCATGATCCGCATCAACATCACCAGCGTGCTGGTCGACGACCAGGCCAAGGCGCTCGCCTTCTACACCGAGAAACTGGGCTTCATCAAGAAGACCGACGTGCCCGCCGGCGGAGCACGCTGGCTCACCGTGGTCTCCCCGGCCAACCCGGACGGCGTCGAGCTGCTGCTGGAACCGGACGGTCACCCGGCGGCGGGCCCGTTCAAGAAGGGACTGGTCACCGACGGCATCCCCTACACCCAGTTCGCCGTCGACGACGTCTACGCCGAGGTCGAGCGGCTCAAGGGGCTGGGCGTCCAGTTCACCCAGGAGGCGACCGACATGGGCCCGGTGGTCACCGCTGTTCTCGACGACACCTGCGGCAACCTGATCCAGCTCGCCACCATGAAGTAGCCGCCTAGCCGGTGAGCCGGTCGAGCCAGCGATACCGTTCGATCCGGCGGATCGAGTCGTGGATTTGCTCGATGCGCGGCACCATTTCCCTGGCCGTGTTGAACACCACGGTGAGATCCTTGTGCGGGATATCCTGCATCATCACATCGATCCCGAGCGCGGCGCAGGCGCGGTCGACGCCTTCTTTCCAGATGTCCAGGTCGATGCCACACAGGTGCTCGTGCCGGAGCACCAGCCACTCGCCGAGACAGAGCTTCCGTGCCATTTCGTCGAAGTCCTTGACTTGGTAGGGATAGGACATGATCGTGATCCGTCCCCTCGGGTCAGCTCGATGGTTCTCGTGGTGACGTTCAAGGGGCGAGCCAGGATGTCGTGAAGGGCATTTCGGCAAGGTCTGACGTCCCCAAAGTGCCATTCACGCGCTGGAGAGGCCGAAGTCGGACGACAGAGCTGTGTGCCCTGTACCTGTGTGATGAGCAGGCACCGTGTCGCGCGTTCGGCTTAGGTTCTGAGGTGGATGGTGTTGCGTCGTGGTGTGCGGGTCGCGTCGAGCCAGGCGGGTGGAATGAACTCGGGGAGTCCGTCGCTGGCGATTCGGACTTCCCATGGGGAGTGGTGGATTACCTTGTGGTGGACGGAACAGAGGAGGACGAGATTGTCCACTTTGGTCTCACCGTGGTGTGCCCAGTAGGTCACGTGGTGCGGCGTGCAACGGTAGGCAGGGGCATCGCAGCCGGGGAAGGCGCAGCCGCCGTCGCGACGCATGAGGGCGCGGCGGATGGCCGGGGTGGCCAGGCGCTGTGCTCGGCCGACGTCGAGGGGTTCGCCGTGCGTCCCCAGGACCATGGGGATGATCTTGGCGTCGCAGGCGAGGCGTCGTGCTTCGGCTGCGGTGATCTCGCCGAGCAGATCAAGAGTGGCCTGTCCGATCCCGGTCCGCAGTTCCTTGAGTCCGACGGTGACGACAATGTGGGTGGCTTCTCCGGCCTGTGTGGGCAGGTCGGGGTGTTCGGTCCACATCCGCACCAGCTCCGAGAACGCACACCCGCGCCGCTCCCACTGGGTTCGGGTATCGCGACCCTCCTCTTCGGTGGCGGGGCGTGGTTTCGCGAGTGGGTCGAGCATGGCTTGCAGGCGTGCGGAGGTCTCGTCATCGACGCGGGCCTTGATCTGGTGCCCGCCGTCACGGTGCGGTGCGAGGGAGAACTCGGGCTGGAAGGGTTTCGGTTCCCGGGTTTTGGGTTCCCGACCGTCGGGATCAAGCTGACTCAACAAACGCCGCCCGGCGGCACGGATTTCCCGGGGTCCGGCGGCGCGGGCGAGTTCGGCGAGGATCTTCTCCGCCTGCTCCCGCTGATCCACCGGGGCTGTCTTGGGGAGTTTGTCGAGGACCCGGAGGATCTCGTCGATCTGGGCGGCGCCGATCGCGCCCTCGGCTGCGGCCTGCGCGGTGGCGGGTGCCGTGGGTGGTTGTTCGCCGGTGGTGAGATCGCGGGTGCTGTTCAGCGCTAGTGCTCTTGTCGCGCGGGCTTTCGCTTCGGCGTAGGGGATGTTCAGCGTTTCCTGCAGCAGTCGCACGAGGCTTCCATAGCCGGTGGTATCGCGGATGCCGCGTCGTTCCAGCTCGGCCATCACCTCGCCCTGCACAGCGGCTTCCCGACGCTGCACACACTCGGACTCCAAGAGCCGTGTCAGCAGGCAGCCGACATCGACGCGCCACCACTCGGTGCGCGTTGCGGAGGTGCTGCTGTCGACTGCCACAACATCAACGATACGCCGCCCGATCGAACATGTGTGCTATCGATCGGGTGAACCTCGAAAACGCACTTTTCCTTGCTGTAAAAGGATTTCCGCCGAAAACTCCGACCAAAGCGCAAGTGGACCGCCGACGGAATCCCTCCACGCGCGATAGGCCCGCGCGGTCCGATCCGAACATCGCGCCCGAGACGTCGTCACCGATGTCCGAAGTGAGGGCTGTCACCCGTCCGGTCCTTTCGGGAACTCGGAGCACGTCCCAGCCGACAGCTGAAGGGTGCGGACAACCGAACTTTCCCCGTCCCCGCCGCGCCGGTACCCCGCCGTGCTCCTGCCCATGGTCTGGCTGGCAGGGCTCGCCGTGGTGCTGCTGGTGGTGGCGCTCGCCGGGAACGTCTACGCGCTGCTCGGGGACAGTGATCCCGGCGCGCTGACGGCGTTCGGCTTCGGGGTGGTCCGGTTCGCGGCCGACGTCGCGGGTGTCGTCTGCGGCGGATCGCTCGTGTTCGCGGCTTTCGTGGCGCCGGGACGCCGGGGCGGGTTCCTGACGGCGGAGGCGTTCTCCGCGGTGCGGCTGGCGGCGTGGGCCGCGTCCGGCTGGGTGGCGGCGGCGGTGCTCGCCGTGCCGTTCTCGGCGGCGGACGCCTCCGGGCTGCCGGTGCGGCGGATGCTCGAACCGGGTGTTCTCCTGTCCACTGTGGACGCGGCAGAAGAGCCGAAGGCGTGGCTGTGCGTGCTGGTCGCGGCGATCATCGTGTCCTTGCTGTGCTGGTTCACGCTGAGCTGGCGCACGACGGTGCTCGGCGTCGTCGTCGCGATGGCAGGGCTGCTCCCGCCGGTGGTCGCCGGGCACGCGTCGGTCGGCGGCTGGCACGACTTCGCCACCAACGCCATGCTGTGGCACATCCCCGCGGCGAGCGCGTGGGCGGGATCGCTCGTCGCGCTGCTCGCGTATCTCCGTCGCGTCAAAGAGCCGGACGCGGTGATTCTTCGCCGCTACCAACGGCTTTCGCTGGTCTGCTTCCTCGTGGTCGGGATCTCCGGCGCGGTCGCCGGGCTGATCCTCGCCCGCCCCGCCGGGCTGGCGAGCGGGTACGGGTTGCTGCTGGGGATCGACCTGGTCGTCCTGGCGATCCTCGGTGTGCCGATCATGGCGTTGCGACGGCGTAACGGATCGCGCTGGCGGGTCCTGATCATCGAACTCCTGCTGCTGGCCGTCGCGCTGGGTACCTCCGTCGGGCTGACCCATCTGGTGCCGCCGTCGTTCCTGAACAACCCGGCCACGGTGCAGGAAACCGTGCTCGGCTACAACCTCGACAACCCGCCGTCGTTCGCCGGGCTGGTTTTCGGCTGGCGGTTCGACCTGCTCTTCGGTTTCGTCGCGCTGATCGCGATCGGTGCGTACCTCCTCGGCGTCCGCCGGCTGCGCCGCCGCGGGGACGCCTGGGCCCCGCGCAGAACCATCGCGTGGTGCGCGGGCTGGCTCGTGGTCCTCATCGCGACGTCGTCCGGGCTCGGGCCATACGCCTCGGGCACCTTCAGCATGCACATGATCATCCACATGACGTTGAACATGCTGGCCCCGGTGCTGCTCGTGCTGGGCGGCCCGCTCACCCTGGCACTCCGGGCGCTCCCGGCGGCGGGCCGGGACGCGGCACCGGGCCCGCGCGAATGGCTCGTCTCCCTGCTGCATTCGCGGGCGGCACGGATCATCGGACATCCCGCGCTCGCGTCGGTGGTGTTCGTCGGTTCCTTCTACGCGCTGTACTTCACCGACCTGTTCGGCCAGGCGATGCTCTATCACTGGGCGCACCAGCTGATGAACCTGCATTTCCTGGCGGCAGGGTACGTGTTCTTCTGGCTCGTCGTCGGTGTCGACCGCCCGCCGCGCCCGCTGCCGCATCTGGCGCGGCTGGGCATGCTCTTCGCGGTCATGCCGTTCCACGCGTTCTTCGGCGTGATCCTGATGAACAAACAGGTCGTGATCGCCGAGACGTTCTACCGCTATCTTTCCCTGCCCTGGGCCGGAGATCTCCTCACCGATCAGCAGCTCGGCGGCGGGATCGCCTGGGCCACCGGGGAAATCCCGATGGTGGTCGTGGTCGTCGCGCTGCTCGCCCAGTGGGCCCGCGCCGACGAACGCGAGGCCAAACGCATCGACCGCACCGGCGAAGACGACTTCGCCGCCTACAACGCCATGCTCGCCGAACTCGCCGCCAAGCGACGCTGAAAACCCCACGGAGCCACCGAAAATGACCACCACGACCACCGGGACGACCCCGGTCCGCACGGTCGAACTGGCCGTGTCCGGCATGACCTGCGCCGCCTGCTCGGCACGGGTGGAACGCACACTGAACAAGCTCGACGGCGTCCGCGCCTCGGTCAACTACGCCACCGAACGGGCGACCGTTCAAGCACCCGGGGACATGGCTGACGACGTCCTGCTCGGCCGGATCCGCAAGGCTGGTTACGAGGCGAGGCTCCGGGGCGAGGACGACGCCGAACTCGGGACGGCGAGGGTCGCGGATCTGCGCCGTCGTCTCATCGTGGCGGCGGTGCTGGCGATCCCGCTCGGGAACCTGTCCATCACGCTCGCGCTGGTGCCCTCGCTGCGATTCCCCGGCTGGCAACTGCTCTGTCTCGCGCTGGCCTTCCCGGTCGTGTTCTGGTCCGCGCTGCCGTTCCACCGTGCGGCACTGCGGAATCTGCGGCATCGATCGTCCAGTATGGACACTCTGGTGTCGATCGGCGTGCTCGCGTCGTTCGCCTGGTCCGGCTGGGCGACGCTCTTCGGCGGGCACGAGCCCGGCTACTGGATCGGCTTCGGCCCCACGGCGGCCGGGGCGGACGCGATATACCTCGACGTCGCGGCGGGCGTCACCACCTTCCTGCTCGCGGGTCGCTACTTCGAGAGCCGCTCACGACGTAGCGCCGCTGGGCTGCTCGCCGCGCTGGATGCGTTGGCCGCCAAGGACGTCCGGGTGTTGCGGGACGGCGTGGAGCGGATGGTGCCGATCGGTGAGCTGGCCGTCGGCGACCTCTTCGTGGTCAAACCGGGGGAGTCCATCGCCGCCGACGGCGTCGTCGACAGCGGACTATCCACAGTGGATGTCAGCGCGGTGACCGGCGAGCCGGTACCCGCCGAAGTCGGGCCGGGCGACCGGGTGATCGGCGCCGGGATCAACCGCGACGGACGTCTCGTCGTCCGGGCGACCGCGGTCGGCGCGCACACCCAGCTGGCGCAGATGACCGCGCTCGCCGAACGGGCGCAGGCCCGCAAAGCCAACGTACAGCGGCTCGTGGACCGGATCTGCGCGGTGTTCGTCCCGGTGGTGCTGGGCCTGGCCGTGCTCACCCTCGCGGGCTGGCTGCTGACCGGGCAGCCGGTGCGGGACGCGTTCACGGCCGCGGTCTCGGTGCTCATCATCGCCTGCCCGTGCGCGCTCGGCCTGGCGACGCCGACCGCGCTGATGGCGGGGGTCGGCCGGGGCGCCCAGCTCGGGATCCTCATCAAGGGGCCGGACGCGCTGGAGGCCAGCCGCTCGGTCGACACCGTGGTGCTGGACAAGACAGGCACGGTCACCACCGGCCGGATGACGGTCACCGGGCACTATCCGGCGGACGGGTTCACCTCGGCCGAACTGCTGCGGTTTGCCGGGGCGGTCGAAGCCGGTTCGGAGCACGCGATCGCGGCGGCCGTGGTCACCGCGGCGAAGGCCGAACTGCCGGAGCTGCCCGACGTCACGGAGTTCGCCGCGCTGCCGGGGCTCGGTGCGCAGGGGACGGTTGAAGGTCACGACGTCAAGGTCGGCAGCCCGCGGCTGTTCCCCGACGTGCCGGGAGACGTCGGGGAACAGCTCGCCGCCGCCGAGGGGGACGGGGCGACGGCGGTCCTCGTCGCGGTGGACGGCCGGATCGCCGGGCTCCTGGTGATCCGCGACGTCGTCAAGCCGTCCGCGCGCGCCGCAGTGGCCGCGTTGCACGACCTCGGTCTGCGGACGGTCCTGCTGACCGGCGACAACGAGACCGCGGCCCGGGTTGTCGCGGCCGAAGTGGGCATCGACGATGTCCGTGCCGGGGTGCTGCCCGCGGAGAAGGCCGAGGCCGTCGAAGCGTTGCGCGCCGGGGGAGCGCGGGTCGCGATGGTCGGCGACGGGATCAACGACGGCCCCGCGCTCGCGACCGCCGACCTCGGCATGGCGATGGCCAGGGGCAGCGACATCGCGCTGCGCTCGGCCGACGTCGTGCTCGTGCGCGACGACCTGCGCGTGGTGCCCGACGCGATCCGGCTGGCGAACCGCACGTTGCGCGTCATCCGCGGCAATCTGCTGTGGGCCTTCGGCTACAACGTCGCGGCGATCCCCCTCGCCGCGCTCGGGCTGCTGAACCCGCTCATCGCCGGCGCGGCGATGTCGCTGTCGTCGGTACTGGTGGTCTCGAACAGCCTGCGCCTGCGCTCCTTCGAGGGAAGCCGCGTAGACGGTCCGTGAATGCCACATTGAGGGACTCTGATTCCC
>NZ_JBHYIK010000041.1:0-2802 GCF_042739735.1 Amycolatopsis sp. NPDC059027
GTTTTGCCCTCCGGCCGGGGGCCCTTCTTGATCGGCCCCGCCGGGGGGCTCCCCGACACACACCCCGAACCCACCGCATGCCATGAAGGCCCCCTTCACAGCGCTCAACACCGCGAAGGACCCCCTTCACCACACCACCAAGCCCCCGGGAAAGCACCCACCAGCAAAACCGCACCCCCGCACCTACCGAGAAAACCTCAATGTGGCGTATGAGCCACCGCGAAACGGGAAGCGGCAGGTCAGGAGTTCCGGCGCAGCGTAGCCATGATCTCGTCACGCACCCCGGGGCTGAGCGCGATGGTCACCGCAGAATCCGCCGAGTGCCCGGTGCCGTCTTCATCGAGAACGACACCACCGGCTTCCCGGACCAGCAGCACCCCCGCCATCGTGTCCCACGGATGGTTGGACAGGTTGATGGTGCCGTCGAGCTTGCCGTGCGCCACCCACGCCAGATCGATCGCCGAGGTGCCGATCATGCGGACCCGCTGCGCGCGGGCGCCGAGGTCGCGCAGCAGGCCGAGCCGCACCCGGTTGCGATCGCTCTCGTGCTCCTCGAGTGCGAAGTCGCCGAGCGAGATCACCGCGTCGGCGATGTCGGTGACCTCCGAGCAGCGCAGCCGTTGCTCCCCTGCCCAGGCACCGTGACCGTCCACTGCGGAGTATTCGACGTCGAGGAACGGCGCCGAAATCGCGGCGAGCACGCTGCGGGAGCCGTCGACGAGGGCGAGCGACACGGCGCAGAGCGGGATGCCGCGGGCGAAGTTGGCGGTGCCGTCGACCGGATCGAGCGTCCACCACAGCCCGCCGGCGGCCCGGCCACCGCGTTCCTCGCCCACCACGGGAATCTCCGGGGTTTCCTTGCCCAGCAGGCCACGCACCGCGTCCTCGACGGCGAGGTCGACGTCGGTGACCATGTCCCGATCTCCCTTGGCGGCCACCGAAAACGAGCCACGCGAGAGCACGATCTCCCGGGCGGTGGACATCGCCGCGCGGGCGATCGGCAGCAACTGCGCGTAGTCGTTCATCGGTGCTCACGGTAGCCGCCGCCCCCGCCGCCGATCAATAATCGACGCCCGGCCGACGACGAGAAGGCGAGCCCATGACCACGCACTTCCTCCCGCGGAGCACCACCGTCGACGAACGGGATCGCGGCGCGACGGTCGCCGTGCTCCCGGTCGGCAGCTTCGAGCAGCACGGCGAATTCCTGCCGCTGGCCACCGACACCGCGATCGCCGTGACGATCACGCAGGCCATCGCCGAGTCCTACCCCGTGCTCCAGCTGCCGCCGATCACGATCTCGTGCTCCCACGAGCACGCGACCTGGCCGGGGACGGTGAGCATCTCGGCGAAGACGCTCTACTCGGTCGTCGGAGACATCGCGGACTCGCTGCGGCGATCCGGGGTCGGCAGGCTCGTCCTCATCAACGGGCACGGCGGCAACTACGTACTGTCCAATGTGGTCCAGGAAGCCCGCGGCTCCCTCGCCCTGTTCCCGATGCCGGAGGACTGGCAGGCGGCGCGCGCGGACGGCGGGCTGGAAAGCTCGATCGACGAGGACATGCACGCGGGCGAGCTGGAGACCTCGGTGCTGCTGCACGCCCATCCGGATCTGGTCCGCGCGGGCTACGCCACCGCCGACGTGGTCACCGGCGACCGCCGCCACCTGCTCACCACCGGACTCGCGCACTACACCGAATCGGGCGTGGCCGGGCGTCCCTCTCTCGCGTCGGCGGAGAAGGGACGTGCCGTCATCGCGAGCCTCGTGGCGTCGTTCGCGGACTGTCTTTCGGTCATTCGCTGACGCACAAACAGGCAATACTAGCGCCAGATAGGCCGTCGACCTGCGTAAACAATCCACGGACATTTACCGATAACGTCGTTGCTTTACGGTGATCCAGATCACAACGACAGCACCTAATCGCCCCCTCGAACATCTTTGCTGGTGACTTCGAAAAACGCTCCGCAAATACACAGGCACTATTCAAGGGGACTGAAATGGGTATCAACGCGAAGATCATCCGGCGCGGCGGAATGGCGATCGCCGCGGTGGCGGCGGTGGGTGCGCTGGGGGCCTGCTCGACCGGCCAGGCGGGCAACGCGGCGCCTGCTCCGCAGGGCTCCGGCGGCGTCGGCGGCGGGATCGGCGCGGCCCCCAACGGCGGAGCCCTCCAGGGCACGGGCGCGAAGGGCGCCCCGGTCGCCGACGGCACCGGCGTCGCCAACGCCGGCGGCCACCCGAACTGCTCGAACCTGAAGGTGACGTCGACGGCGCCGGATCTGGTCCCCGGCACCACCACGCAGATGCGGTTCCAGCTCAAGCTGACCAACCAGAGCGCGGTGCCCTGCGTGGTGCGCGGCTTCCCCGGCGTCCGCCTCGACGGTGCCGACGGCACCAGCTGGGACCTGGCTCGCACCAACGCGGCCGTCATGCCGGTCCTGCTCGCCTCCGGCGAATACGCCACCGCCGATCTCACCTACTCCACCTCCGCCCCTGTCACCGGTGACGGCGCCGACGGCGGCACCGGCTGGAACGTCACCAGCATGGCCGTGACCCCGCCCAACACCACCAACACCCAGACCCTGCCCTGGGTCGACAGCGTGGGCCTTGCCAAGCAGGACGGCGCCACCCACCCCGGCACCTACATCGCCCCGGTCCAGCCCAGCACCCCCAAGTAGCGAAGAGAACACACCGAAACGAACTGCGAAAATGCCCCGGGGCCCCCAAAAAACCCACCCCAGTCGCGCTGGCGGCCGAAATACCACCCCGGGGAGGCGGGATGTGTGAGGGGACACGAGTGGGGA